>NZ_JBVBUV010000034.1:0-38946 GCF_057445395.1 Litorivivens sp. | reverse complement strand
GTCGTGTTGGGAGCCGTGGCGTCGCTTAAGGTAATCGTTAGCGTGGTGGATTCCATGTACGCGCTGATGGCGATTCCCACCATGATATCTGCCCTGCTGCTGGCGCCCAAAGTAAACCAGGCGGCGCGGCAGTATTTCTCTGCGTAGTTGGCTCGTTCGGCGCAAGCCCGGCGCCTACCCGATGATGTTGTCTGGTAGCGCCGGTTTTGCGGGTTCTTCAATCAGCTACGGTTACCAGCGAAAGCTAACTTTGGTAAACAATTCCCGTCCCGGATTCTGGCTGGGATTGTAAGTGCCGGGGAACATGGCGGTATCAATGACCTGATTGAGTTCACGCTCATCGGTCAGGTTCTTGCCGCCGATACTGATGGCCCAACCATCGTCGAGACTCTTCAGCGATAGGTGCGCGGAATAGGTGACCGTTGAGGGAATTTCTGTGTTGGGGTCCAGGTCCGTATCGGTAAAGTGGCTGCTTTGATAGTTAATGTTAAGCGCCGTTTTTAACAGGAAATTACCAAACGTGTATTCCAGTACTGGGCTGAGGGTGCCGTTGTATTCGGGTGCGAAGGCGAGTGTCTTGCCTCCCAGATCTTGCTGTGCGCCCTGGCCTTCGGCAATCGGGGCGGGTGCTGATGGGTACTTATCATACGTCGCATCGAGATAACCCAGAGAACTGTTGATGGTCAACGGGGCGTAGGGAGTCAGCCACTGAATGTCCAGCTCAAGACCTTGCGAAATGGCTGATGCCGCATTGGTAACATCAAAAAACAGACCGTTAAAGGCAAGCACCTGCAAGTCGTCAAACTCCATGCGGTAGGCTGTAGCATTGAACTTGAGGGTGTTGTTCATCAGCTGGCTGCGCAGACCCAGTTCCCAGCTCTGCGCTTTTTCCGGTTCGTATTCCAGTTCCTCACCGGTAAATGAGATCGAATTTACCCCGCCACTTTTAAAGCCTTTTGACCACGAGCCGTACATTGAGATGTCGTTGTTGATGTAGTAGGTGAGCGCCACTTTAGGCGACAGATTGTTCTCAGTGCGCTCGATCTCGCCCGGCGCGTAGTCGTTAGCGCTGATCACGGTTGAGGTGATGCAGGGGGCAGTACCTTTGTTTGTGCAAACGCTGGTACCCGTAGGTGTAGACAGTTTTGTTTCGCGGTTGATGCGAATGCCGGGGGTGAGTGTCCACTTCTCAGTGAGGTCCCACACCAGCTGTCCGAACAGGGCCAGTGCTTCGGTATCCTGAAAGAAATCGAAGCGATAGAAGTCGGTCGGGTTAACAGTGCCGGTCAGCGGGGGTAAAAAACCACCGATAGCACCGCCCAAAGGATTGCCCGGCACTGTATTGCTACCGGAGAGCAGTTGTTGGGCGTCCTTGGTGGTGGCGTAGGACGCTATGTCCTGACCGATGATTACATCGGCAATGATATGAAAATCCGATTGAAAGTAATAAGCCCCGGCGAGAAATTCTACGTGATTGCCCACCCCAAACAGGCTGTCGGCATGGCCGCCAAAACGCCACTCCAGCGATTCCTGGCGGTAGTCGTCTACTTCATCCAGGTTCAGCAGGTCGGCTGGTGAAACGTCAAGATCCTGAAACTGTTCGACATCCAGCCATGAAACGCCGACTACCACGGTGGAGGTAAGCTCATTCAAGCCTAGCAGTTCGCCGAATGAATAGTTGCCGCGCATAAGCACCGTATCGGAGCCAATAAACATCTCACCGGGGGTGTTAAAGCTGGTCTGAAAGTTTGTAGGGTCGTCTTCGATCTCGGGATCGAACGCCGACAGATAGTCACGGGTATCCTGATCGAGATTCATTAGCTGGCGTGGCCAGAAGTTGAGGTTGCTCTCTGAAGTCTGAGCTACCAGTTCAAGATCCAGTGCGTCGCTCGGGTTCCATTCCAGTTTGGCGCGAAAGGCATCTTGATCGCGTGTATCTTCCTTACGATCGAGTTTGGTGTTTTCCATACGGCCATCCCTATCCGCCAGCATCGCTGCAAGCCGAATGCCGAAGCTGGGACTGGACCGGTAACCTATGGCGCCTTCCAGCCGGGTATCGCCAAAATCGCCGTGCTTGTAGGCAAGATTGCCTTCGGTGCCCTCTTCGGCGGGCGCGCCTTTACTCGACACACTGAAGACACCGGCAATCGTGTTTTTGCCAAACAGTGTTCCCTGTGGTCCACGTAAGACCTCGACGCGTTCGAGGTCAAACATCGATTCCGTGAAATACGTGCCGCGGCCGAAGAATATCTCGACCTGAACGAGGCCAACGGCAGGCTCGAAGCTGGGGTTGAAGGTGTTGGTACCAAAGCCGCGAATGAATACCTGCGGCGACGATGGGCTGGTAAACTCGACCCGAACGTTGGGTACATAGGTCGATACTTCCACTAAGTCGCCAATCGCGTTGTCCTGCATGAATTCGCCTGACAGCGCGCTTACCGAAATGGGCACGTCCTGCAAGCTCTGAGTGGTTTTCTGGGCGGTGACCACCACCTCTTCGATAACTCTGGGTTGCTGGCCGAGCGCGGGAGAACAAAGCAGTGCCAGAGCGAGGCTGAGCGGGATTACACGATTGTTGTTAGTCATACTGGATACCCGTGTGTTGCCGATATTTTGTTGCTCCGATATCAATCGGGGCGCTTCTGTTTTTATCTCGTTATGATTGCATTATCGATGCGCTGCTGGCGATGAGCAGTGCGCCTCCGGTTACCAAGAGTAGCAGGAAAACCGCAAGTCGAAAGCGCTGCTCGCTAATCCGGTGGTGCAACCATTCGCCGATAATTACGCCGCTGATTACTACAGGTAGAAAGACGGCGATGCGAGGTAGCGCGGGTAGCAGGGTACCGTCGATAGCAAAGATTAGCGTAAGCAGGCTGTTCAGTGACAGCCAGACGCAGATCAGCGTCGCACGAAAGCGTGCTTTATCCAGCGCTACGCCAGACAGTGAATACACCAGTAGCGGACCGCCGGAGGCGAACAAGCCATGAGTGATGCCGGCGAGCAGCATCCAGCAGCGGGTCCACCAGCTACTGTGCTGTCGTTGTTGAGCGCCCGCACCGGCGCGCATCATAAAATGGAGCTCTCGCGCGGCAAACCAAATAATCAGCACGGCGAAAGCCACGCGCAGGGCGGCATCGCCCAGCCATGGTCGCAGGCCGTAGCCCAGCAGGGTGCCCAGGCCCATCATCGGCAGAATCAGTTTTAGCAGCGTTGGCCAGTGAATATTGTTGCGGTGACGCAGGGCCAGATAGCCCGTCATGCATATGTTCAGGGGCACCAGTACTGGCAACATTTCATGTATGGGCAATAACAATGCGCCGAGAGACAGTGCGATGACAATGCTGCCAAACCCAGTGACCGTTTCGATGGTGTAGGCAGTAAACACAAACAGGGCGAGCCATGTCCAGGGATTAGCCAGCCACGAGCTTGTGAAGAATACGGCGGGATCAATTGCCATCAGCGCTGCTCCAGTTCTACGGCAAAACGTTTACCCGCCATGTGCTGGAATAAGCCCGGCGCCACTCGCCACAGGATACTGGCAAATAGCGTAAAGCGGTTTGGGAACAGCCGTGGCTTGCGTTTGTCCAGGGCGCACACAATATCGCGAGCCAGCGCGCCGGCACTGTCTATGCGTCCTACGGTAGAGCGCGCGTGTTTGGCGGGCTTGCCGTCGCCACCCAACGCGTTTTTCTCAATGGGCGTATCGAGAAATGATGGGTAAACCATCAGCACATGGATCCCATTGGCAGCCTCCTCCATGCGCAGCACTTCAAAAAACTGAGCCAACGCCGACTTGGCGCTGCAATAGCCCGCTCGACCGGGCACCGGCATCCAGCCAGCCATTGAGCCTATATTGATGATACTGCCGCGGGTTTTGTAAAGCGCGGGCAGCAGTGCTAGTGCCAGTTCCATCGGTGCTTGCCAGTCAACCGCCATCACTTTTTTCATTACAGCAGGATCGGTTTCGGCGGCGAGTGAGCGCTGTGTAATGCCTGCGTTATTGACGAGAACATCTAGCGCACCTGCGTGTTCGACAGCGCGAACGATATCGGTGATGGCAGTGTCAGCAACGAGGTCGCAGGCCAGCGTGGTCACTCGCTCGCCCAGTTCCTCTGCGCGTTGCGATAGTCCGTCCCCATCTCTGTCTATAAGCAGCAGCTGGTCGCCGCGGGCATGAAACACCTTGCTGAGTTCCCAGCCCAGTCCGCTGGCGGCGCCGGTGATCAACACGGTTTTCATTGTTTACTCCGCTTAAGTGCATTTTCTACAAACAGTTCGAACACTTCGCTGGAAGTGAGCTGAGGATGGTAGCCAAATTCCTCTTTCAAGCGCCGGTTACTCAGCACCGGGCGATAGCGCAGAAAGTCCACTTGGGAAGGTGAATAGCGTGTCAGCCCCAGTGGTTTGGCTATCCGCAGCGCCAGCCGTAATAAACCCGCGGGCAGGGTCAGCGTTCGCTTTTTGAGCCGGCCAGCGATTTCCTGAATGGTCAAGGCACCGTCGCCAGCAAGGTTGTAGATGCCGGTCTTTGATTCGCGAATACCCAGTTCGACGATGTCGAGCACGTCTTCATCCCAGATAAAAACAAAGGGCGAGGCGGAGCCGCGGATGGCCAGAATATAGGACTTTTCAAACAGGTTGGTGATCTGATTCCGCGTTTCCCGGCCGAGCACCGTGCCGGGGCGTAAGATCAGCTGTTGCAGTTGCGGATGCTCTTGTCGGGCTTTGGCAAGATCTTCCTCTACCAGCGTTTTGTGGAGTGAGTAAGGGAACTCCGGGTTGCCGCGCAGTGTGTCGTTTTCGTCAATCCAAAGCGGGTTGTCGGCATGATAGCCATAGGCCGCGCCGGAGCTGGTTACGGTCAGGTGCCTAACACCGTGTTTTACACAGGCCGAAACGACATTGCGGGTGCCGTTCACATCAATATCGTAATCCAGCTCGGTATCGCCTTTGCTCTCCAGTACCGAGGCAAGGTGCACCACGTGGCTAACGTTATTTTCAGCAACAATGTCTGCCAGTTTGGGGTCGCGGATATCGCACTGAATGAAGGGGCACGGTGGTTGTTCAGGCACTCGGATATCGACCCCGATAACGGTCATCGAGTGGCTCAGGCGTTCAGCGAGACGGGCTCCAATATAGCCGGCAGCCCCGGTGATCAACACTGTATGGCCGCTGGTGTCGCTAGCGCTCATGGGCAGACTCCGTTGTGGTGGTAAGTGACGTGCTCGGTGGTGAATGGCGCGACCAGATCAGGGCCAGCGTCAGCCCGGCAACCAGATGCCAGAAGCTCCAGAAACCGGCGATTAGCATCATGCCGCCCGCTTGTGGGAAAAAGGTAAAGATGATCGACAGGCCTAGTGCCGTATTCTGAATGCCGACTTCCAGGGTGACGGCGCGACGCTCCGCCAGTGGCAGTTTCAGCAGGCGCCCGCACAGGTTGCCAATGGCCAGTGCGCCGATGTTATGCGCGGCGACCAGCACCAGAATAACGCCTGCATACTGGACGAAATTGTCGAAGTTCTGCGAGAAGGCAATTGCCACAAATAACAGAAATACCAGTAGCGTGATAATGCGCATCGGCTTGTCGGCCCGTTCAGCCAATGCCGGATGACGACGGCCTATCGCCATGCCAAGAATTAGGGGTAGCACCAGCACCAGACCGACCAGAGCCAGCAATTCCAACGGGTCGAGGGAAATTTCCCGCAACAGGGGCCGGGTGTGCGGATTGAGCCAGCCGTACAGGGTGAAATTCAGCGGGGTCATCACAATCGCGGCGAGACTGGAAATGGCAGTCATGCTAACTGACACCGGCACACTGGCTTTGGCGAGAAAGGTCATTACATTAGAAAAACTCCCGCCGGGGCAGGAGGCCACGAGAATCATGCCCAGCGCCAGTTCCGGCTGCACCCCCAGTAGAGCGGTAAACAGAAAGGTGGCAGCCGGTAAAACGACAAATTGGGCCAGCAATCCGGCTATGGGGGCGCGGGGCTGACGAATCACTCGCACGAAATCGGCGGTGGTCAGCTTCAGGGAAACCCCGAAAATCATCCCGGCCAGAATGGCGTTCAAGACAAACAGGCTTTGTTCGCTGAAGGCGACGTCTACCTGAGCGAATTCGCTCATACGGGGCGCTCGTTCGCGGGCAGATCGCGGCGCAGTTCGCGAATATGGGTCTGTATGGCCTGCTTGTAAGTGTCCTTATGGACGTAATACGCCATCCGTTCCAGATCGAGGTAGTCGTAGCCGCCATCAAGCCGCTCGCCGCCAAATTGTCGAATTTTGTTTTGCAGGGTTGTTGCGGAATCGCGCCCGGCTTCGCGTTGCTTGATATACAGGGCCACCATTTCTGCTTGTTCGTTGCGACCTTCCCAGCCAAGCCCTGCCGCTTCAATCATACCCATGACAAACAGAGAATCCTGTTTCGGGTTGAAGATATTGAGGTACAGCGACGGGGCCCCCTCGCCAGGATTCCAGTTCAGGTGCTGCTGGTCGATAAAGGGATAGTGCAGGTGGTAACCGGTTGCCATCAGAATCAGGTCATAGTCAGCCGATTCGCCAGTGCTGAAGGTGACGGTATGACCGTCAACCGACTGGATTTCACGGCGTGGCTGGATATCGCCATGACCGATATGGTGCAAAACCAGTGAGTTGATCACCGGGTGCGATTCGTACATGCGGTAGTCTGGCTCAGGCAAACCATAGTCAGACGGTTTGCCGACGACCATTTTAATCAGCAGCGCATCGAGACGCTGTTTCAGTCGACGCGGCAATTTGATGGCTCCACCGAGGGTATCGGTAGGGCGGCCGCCGATAAACTTGGGCAGAAAGTAATAGCCACGGCGTACTGAAAGGTCGACGGCACGGGCGCGGTGTACCGCATCTACCGCGATGTCGCAGGCTGAGTTGCCACAGCCCACAATGAGTACCCGCTTGTCGGCAAATACCTCGGGGCTGCGATAGTCGCAGGCGTGCATCACTTCACCGGCGAATTCGCCAGGCAACTCGGGCATGTTGGGGTGGTTGAGGGTACCGTTGGCAATCAGTACACCACGGAAGTTTTCACGGTGCTCGACACCATCTTTTTCACTGGTCACATCCCAGCCACCGTTGCCATCGGGCTCGACAGAAACCACCCGGGTGTTAAAGCGGTAGTGGTCATAGAGCCCAAAATGGGCGGCGTAGTCCCTGAAATAGCGGCGCAGCTCGGAGTGGTGGGGGTAGGGCGCACCGTCTTTCGCCATGGGAAACTCGGCGAACTCGGTCATGTGCCGCGACGAGATCAAGTGGGCAGATTCGTACATGGTACTGTGGGGGTTGTCGATATCCCACAGCCCGCCGACGTCTTTATTCAATTCAAATCCCACAAAGGGGAGATTATATTTCTGCAGGTTGCGCGCAGTAGCGAGCCCCATTGGGCCCGCGCCAATCACAGCATACATACCAGATCCTTTGCAGTGTTATGCTTAGCCAATAAGCATAATAGAGCCGTTCATGCAGGTGATGGCTTTTTCGGGACGAACACAGGTTAATTAAGGACGACATGGCCGATCAGCCCAGCGTAACCCAACAGTTTACCCAAGGGATTCTTCAGAGCGCCCAGCGCGCAGGCATTGCCCTGCCAGACAGCCTGTTGGCGCGTCTGCCCGGCGATGGGCGTACTCCTCTGGCACTGCAGGATGAGGTATGGGAGGCCTATTGCCATGCCTCGCAAGACCCGCTGGTAGGAATTCGGCTCGGTCTGTCACTGCACGTAGGCCATCTCGATCTGGTGGGGATGCTGTTGATGAGCTGCGAAACCCTGGGGGAAGCACTCGATATGCTGGTGGAATACCACCCGATTGTGGGTGAAGGGGGGGATTTCAGCCTGGAATTTCACGGCACGCGCTGTCATCTGGTCTACAGCCCCCATTACACCCGGTGTCGACGCGAACGGGTGGAGGCCGTTATGGCCTGTGTGCTAAATCTGGCGCGCTGGGTGTCCGGTGGCACGTTTGAAGGCTGTCATGTTCAGTTTGTGAGCGAACCCTCGGCGGCACCTGAAACTTATCAATCCCTGTTGGCTGTGGATGTGTTGTTTGGCCGGCAAAACGATGCCCTGTGTTTCAGTGAAAGCTTGCAGGCCACGCCGCTGATTCAGGCCAATGCCGCCATGCGCGATCACTTGTTGCGACTGGCCGACGCCATTCTCGCGGGGCTCGACAGCGCGAGCCTGAGCGCTCAGGTGCAGCAGCTGCTGCGTCAGCATCCGCGCTGGGGCAAGGAGCGCGTGGCCGAGCAGCTTGGTCTTAGCGGTCGTCATCTGGTGCGCAAGCTGCAGGATGAAGGCACTAGTTTTCGGTTGCTGCGTGCCTCCGTGCTTCAGCATCTGTCGGAGCAGTGTCTGCGTGATGGTGGCACCATAGCGCAAACTGCCGAACGCTTGGGTTTCTCTGATGAAAGCGCCTTTGTGAAAGCGTTCAAGCGCTGGTCCGGCACCACCCCGGCCCAGTTTCGAGTGGCGATGAGCGATCCATAAGCCGTGCCCGTGCGTAACAGGGCCAGACAAAGAGAGGAACACGCCTTTGTATATTAGTGCCGAAGCGATGGCCGATTGGGACAAACAATATCGCGCCGCATTCGTTAACTCCCTTACCGGTTATAAACCGGCGAACCTGGTGGGCACCTGCAGTGCTGGCGGTCAGGAAAATTTGGCGATCATGAGTTCTGCTGTCCATCTTGGTTCTCATCCACCGCTGATCATGCTGGTTCTGCGGCCGGATGTTGCACCCCGGCATACGCTGGATAATATTCGTGCGACAGGGCATTACACCCTGAGTCACGTGCATGAAGCCCTGATTGAACCGGCCCATCAGACGGCGGCTCGATATCCGCGAGAGCAATCGGAGTTTACCGCCTGCGGCCTGACACCTGCCTATCGCGAGGGTTTTGGCGCTCCTTATGTTAAAGAAGCGTTCCTGAGCCTGGGGTTGTCTCTGCGGGAAGAGCAGCGACTTGCGATTAACGGCACTCACATGGTTATTGGCGAAGTTGTGTGGGTATCGGTGCCGGACAATGCGCTGCGCGATGACGGCTCCATTGACCTCTATCGCAGTGGCTCGGTAGCGCTGGCAGGCGTAGACAGTTACTACGCTCCACAGCCCCTGTGCCGAATGGCCTATGCCAAACCTGATCTGCCGCCACGGAGAATTGATTGATGCGTATCGCGCTGATGCTGTCGTTGTTAGTGGGTTCACTGGCGCGGGCGGACTGTACAGGTTTGCTCGATTATCAGCACCCCTTGCTGCGCAGCGATCAGCGCGTGTCCTTTTGCGAACGCTTTACTGGCAAGGTATTGCTGGTGGTGAATACGGCTAGCCGCTGCGGTTTTACGCCGCAGTTTGAAGGTCTCGAAGCCCTGTATCAGACCTACCGTGAACAGGGGTTGGAAATTGTGGGCTTTCCTTCAAATGATTTTCGACAGGAATACGCTGCCGCCGAACAGACCGCCAAGGTGTGCTATGTCAATTACGGGGTGACCTTCACCATGTTGGAAAGCAGCAGTGTCACCGGGACAGAGGCCAATGGATTCTTTCGCTCGCTGATAGGTGGCGGTGCAGCGGAACCGCGCTGGAACTTCTATAAATATTTGATTGATCGCAACGGTCAGTTCGTCAAAAGTTTTCCTTCCCAGGTGCGGCCGACATCTCCAGAGCTGGTTGAAGCGTTAAAGCCATTGCTCTAGATGTAAATAAACACCGGCAGATTTAGGCTTGAATGCCAGCTCTAGCGCTGGCACCTTATGTGGCCGTTTTACACAAAGCGAATCAGTCCAATGGAAATACTCTCCTCGCCTGTTGCTGGTGTGGTGGTGCGACATCTGGTTGCCGAAGGCGACTCGGTGACCACCGGTCAGGAACTGGCCATTCTCGAATCTATGAAAATCCAGACACCCTTGACCGCGCCGGCCTCTGGCGTTGTGCAGCGCTGGTTGGCTATTGCGGGGGCTACTGTGCAAAAGGGCTATGGCCTGTGCGAGTTTGTGCTGCAGGGAGAAAATGTGAGCACGACAGCAGCAGACGGGAAAAATATCGACCACCCTGCGCTATTGGAATTGCGCGAGCGCGTTGCACTCACCCAGGATGCATCCCGTACTGCAGCGGTATCGAAACGACACGTAAAGGGCTACCGGACAGCCCGTGAAAATCTTGCTGCACTGTGTGATGCCGGCAGCTTTGTGGAGTACGGCCAGTTTGCAGTGGCGGCGCAACGTCAGCACCGGGACCTCGATGAGTTAAAACGCAACACCTCTGGCGATGGCATCGTTACCGGTACTGCCCACCTCAACGGTGAACGGGCGGTGGTGATTGTTAATGACTATAGCGTGCTGGCCGCCACCCAGGGATACTTTCACCACAAGAAGCTCGATCGTGCCCTGAGCCTGGCCCAGCAGCAGTCATTGCCAGTGGTGATGTATACCGAAGGTGGTGGCGGTCGTCCCGGAGATACTGATGTGCTCACTCAGTTTGCTGGTTTGAACGTGCCGTCTTTTGCCCAGTGGGCCGGACTTCGCGGCGTCGTGCCGCGTGTAGCGGTGAACAATGGCTATTGTTTTGCCGGTAACGCAGCGCTATTCGGTGCCGCCGATATTCGCATTGCAACGAAAACGTCCTGGATTGGCATGGCCGGTCCGGCAATGATCGAAGGGGGAGGGCTGGGCAGCTTTCTGCCTACTCAGATTGGTCCGGTGGAAAGCCAGACGCGCAATGGCGTCATCGATGTGGTGGCAGAGAACGAAGCCGAGGCGACGGTGCTGGCGCGCAAAGCTCTGTCTTATTTTCAACGGGGTGTCACTGATGATGGCGAGGGGCCGGATCAAGAGGGTATTGGTGAGCACCTGCCCGTTGATCGCCGTTTTGCCTACAACGTTCGTCAGATTATTGAGCAGCTGTGCGATAGCGATAGTGTGTTGGAACTTAAGCCCAATTACGGCGCTGCAACCTTGACCGCACTGGTGCGAATTGCGGGACGCCCACTAGGGCTTATAGCGAGTAATTGTAAGCATTTGGGCGGCGCTATCGACTCCGAGGCCGCCGATAAACTGGCCGACTTTATCGAGCTCTGTGACCAGTTCAACTTGCCGCTGGTGTCGTTGGTGGACACCCCGGGCTTTATGGTGGGGCCAGATAGCGAAAATGAGGGCGCGGTGCGTCGCATGTCACGCCTGTTTGCAGCCGGAGCAAAGGCGAGGGTTCCCTGGGCGGCCATTTTCCTGCGTCGGGCATATGGCCTCGGTGCTATGGCTCTCACCGGGGGCAGCTTTGCGCGCCCGGTCTACGCGGCTGCCTGGCCCACCGGTGAGTTTGGTGCCATGGGGCTTGAGGGCGCAGTGAAACTGGGGTTTCGTAAGCAGCTTGAAGCGGTGGCAGACCCTGCCGAGCGGCAGGCCTTGTTTGATCGTTTGCTGGCCGAATCCTACGACAAAGGTAAGGCCATCGAGGCGGCCAGCTATCTGGAGATTGACGCGGTTATCGAGCCGGAGCAAACGCGGGATGCGATTATCGCCGCGCTTTTCTGAATGAGCCGTGACAGCGTAGGCTGTCACGGTGCCGCGTCTATGTTGTCGCGTTAGAAACGATAACTGGCTTCCAGGCCCCAGCTGCGCGGTGGCCCGGAAAGAAAGTAGGTGTAACCGAAGGATGCCTGCAGGTCGATGGCGTAGTAGTCGTACTCTACGTCTTCAATGTTTTTCACAAAGGCCGATACACTGTAGGTATCGGTAGCTGAGAACCAGCCCAGGCGTGCATTAATCAGGTGGTAGGCATCCTGCTTACTGGCTTCGTATTCAGCCTTGTCGTTGTAGGCGCTGTACCATTGTTTGCTCTGATACGAGCCATTGACGTTGAGCGCCAGATAGCCGTATTCGGTGACCAGCATGTCCCAGTCCAGCGAGATGCTGAAATTCACGTCGGGCGCTGAGATCAGATCGTTGCCCGCCAGATCCACCTGATCTTCCGGGTTGGCGAGGGTGGTGGTATCGGCCAACATCAGTTCTTTGTAGGCGGTATCCAGTAAACCGATGCCAGTGTTCAGGAACAGCCGTTCGTTAATCTGATACTGGAACTCGGCTTCTACGCCCTGAATTTCCGAAGCGCCCGCGTTTTCCAGAAAGACCGAAATCCCTACCACGTTAACAAACTGCTGATCGGTATAGTCGTAGTAAAAGGCGGCGGCGTTAAACCGGGCGCGACCGTCCAGCAGATCCGCTTTTACACCGACTTCATACGCGTCGATAAATTCCGGGCGTGCGTACGCGTCATCAATATCGCGCTCCAGATAGTACACGCCGCCATTATAGCTGCCGCTGCGATAGCCGCGACTGTAGGCCGCATACAGCAGAATGTCGGGCGTCAGTGCGTAATCGACACCGAGCTTGCCAGTCCATTCGTTCTCAACAGCACTCAGTGGCTGTTGTGACGCCAGCGTGTACGGCCCGTGGGTAAAGCCGGGCGGCGCAGTACAGGCGCTGGGATTGCTCAGGCAGTAGGCGATCTGGTTGGGAGATGCCGTGACCGGCGTGAATGCTTCGTCGCGGCCAGTCGTATTACCAGGTACCCAGGTGCCGATTGGGGTGCCATCGTAGTCAAGCCGCGAGGTATTGTAGTAGGGCATGTCGTTGCGATCTTCGGTTTGGCGCAGGCCGAGATCAAAGCCGAGTCGGTCGGTGGGCTCAAAGCGGAGTTGACCGTAAGCGGCAAGGCTTTCTTTCTCGGTGGCCAGGCGCTGGTCTACGCAGCCGAAGCCCACGAGAAAGGGCGCGAGACCAATAGTGTCTGGGTTTTCTTCGCCCACCCGCGTATCCGGCAAGTCTTCGAAAATGCAGTAGATGTTTTTCAGGCCCAGATCTTCAAAGCCGTAATACAGTCCGGCGATCAACTGGAAAGGACTGTTCCATTCACTGACGAAGCGCAGGTCCTGACTGTAGTAGACCGTATCAGACGACCAGTCGATTTCCAGCAGACGCAGCGGTGAGCCGTCGGTATTGGCGTCCTGAAAATAACGTGCATCGCCATATGAACTGACTGATACCAGTGAAAAGTCCTCAAAATCAACCGTGGCTGTCAGCACGGCGGTATCGGTCTGGGTGATCAACGGCCCCACCTTGTTGGATTCAATCTCGTGGAAGTCCAGATCGCGTGCCGGTCGCGAGTAGCCGGTGTAGTCAATAAATCCATTGGAATTGGCAGTGCTGCTGGTATTGCGGATATCCACACCCGGTTCATTGCGCACCTGCGCGGTATTAGCGTCGTTTTCAGTGCGCGTTACTTTCAGCACGGCGGTGGCGTTGTCGTTGATTGCCCAGTTTAGCGCCAGGCGGCCACCGCGAGTGTCAGTTTGTGCGCCGTTGGCACCGCCGAGGGGGTTTTCTTGGTAGCCGTCGTCTTTTTTGAACAAGGTGGCAAAACGCGCTGACAAGGTGCCGGGAATCAATGTGCCCTCGATCGCCGCTTCGGCCATGGTGGCGTCAAAGGAGCCTACTCCGACCTTTATACGGCCATTGAATTCGGTGTCTATCTGAGGGGTGCGGGTAATCATATTGATTGCGCCGCCGGTCGTGTTTTTGCCGTAGAGGGTTCCCTGAGGACCGCGCAAGACCTCAAGGCGCTCCAGATCGAAGAAGTTGGCGCCGTGGGAGTACACGGCTGGCTGGTAGGCTTCGTCCACGTACACGCCAATCGGGCTGGCCTGGTTGGAGTTGTAGTCCGACATGCTCACGCCGCGAATGGCGAAGATGGGCTGAACCTCACCATAGGGACCGCTCACTTGCATATTGGGTACCTGTGCGCCCACGTCGTTGGTGCTCTCAATGCCGAATTTTTCGATGGAGTTACCCGTGAAGCCGGTGATGGCCACCGGTATATCCTGGGTGCTTTCACTGCGTCGCTGGGCAGTGACAATCACCTCCTCCAATGCCTGGGCGCCTGCGGTGGGCGACAGTGCGGGGTTCACAGAAAATATAAGGCTGCATGCGGTCAATCGACAAAGTGCTTTTATCATTATCAACTCCTTGATCACAGGGTGCTGCGTAACAAGAGTGGCTCATGTCGTATCCGGGTAATTAATATGTTCGCGATAGTGTTATCAAACTTTTTTAGCGAAGTTACAAACGGTTAGGCCACTTTTGTTGTAGGCTATTGGAGCATTTATGTCTGAATATTCCAAATGGTGTTTGCGGATCAATTTCGGAAATGGTGAACGAGTGCAAGATCCTTTGATCATTCTCCCATGCAGACTAAGGTGTCAGTTGTACTTGGTTTAGACCAACGAGTCGTTTTACAGTATTGTCGCAACAGTGTTTTGCACTCGCCCTGCCCGAAAACGTTGCAGTGGAAAATAATAATTATCAACAAGCGGAGCTGCGGAAATGTCCTTGCTAAAATCTCAGTATCTATCGCCTGTATCGTGGTGCGAGGCTGCACGGCCAATTCTAAGGTGGTGCTCGATAGCAATCTTCGGGATCACGGCTCTGCCGCTTAATGCACAGATAGAGGAAGTCATCGTCACCGCCCAGAAGCGAGAGCAGTCACTGCGCGATGTGCCTATCAATATCAATGCCATGAGTGGGGACAAACTGGCCGAGCTGAATATTCAACAGTTTGATGAATTGGCCAATTTTGTGCCGGGGCTGGAGGTGCAAGAGCAAAGCGCCAACAATCCAGCTTTTGTCATTCGCGGTATTACCTCCGATAGCGGTGAAGCCAATATTGAGCCGCGCATCGCAATTTTCCAGGATGGCGTGCCGGCATCGCGATCGCGCGGGTCTTTTTTTGAGCTGCACGATCTGGAGCGAGTGGAAGTTGTGAAGGGCCCTCAGAGCACGCTGTTTGGACGCGCTGCACTGATCGGGGGAATCAATGTTATCCAGCGCAAGGCAGATTATGAGACCGAAGGCCAACTCAAACTGGGCTACGGTGAAAGCGTGCGCGATACGCAGTACACCGAAGTGGGTGGCCACTTCGGTGGAGCGATACTGGATGAAAGGCTGGCAGGTCGAATAGCCTTTATTGATAA
The DNA here is from genome assembly GCF_057445395.1 of Litorivivens sp. Lineage (NCBI taxonomy): Bacteria > Pseudomonadati > Pseudomonadota > Gammaproteobacteria > Litorivivens > Litorivivens sp. The sequence continues at coordinate 23,898 of NZ_JBVBUV010000034.1, read as the reverse complement.
AAAGCGTGACCCGTACGTGGAAAACCTGCTGGGAGGAACCGGTTTTAACGGTGCGGACTTGCGTGCGTATCGTGTGTCTTTGCGACTGGATCTGCTGGAATCATTGCGCATTGATCTGATTGCCAATCACCAGAACGACACGCCACCGGGCACTGGCTTCAAGAATAATCGCTTTGCTCCCCCCGGGGGTGATACCAGCCCATTTACGGGTGCGGCGCTACGCAGCTTTGGTGGCTTTCGCGACAATGGCGATCTGGGTCTGGAGCGAGATCTTGATACTTTAACGGGTATTGTCAGTTGGGATTTCAGCGAAAACTGGTCGTTTACGTCAATTTCTGGCGTCCGGGAGTTTGAGTCAGAGGAAATTTTCGATGGCGACGGTTCCCACTATGACATTCTGGTGGCATCAGAGATTGCGGATGGCGAGCAGTTCAGTCAGGAGTTGCGCATCAATTTCGACGCCGGAGGTAACCTGTCGGCGTTTTTTGGCGCTAACTATTTGAGTGAGGAAGGTCAGCAGTATGTCCCACTCGCTACCGACACGGGGGTGGGGCTGCCGTTCTTTCTTGAGTTTTTAGCGACCGGCCGGGGCAGTGAGCCCTCGGCTCCATCCTCGGGCATTCTTTACGAAGAGGAGTTTGCCAACCGCAGTGATACCACGTCGACAGACCTGTTCGCCGATGCCACCTATCACCTGAACGAGAAAGTGGAATTGACGGCGGGTATTCGCTGGACTCGAGATGACAAGAAAACCAGTTATTTCGGTCGTTCCAAGGCCAACACGCTGTTGCCTGGCATCCCAGGTGTCACGGTATACGATCCGGGCAACACGCTGTTTATTGCCGCCAGTGAAGGGGGTGAGCTGCAGCAGGCTAGTGACACCTTCAGTGGGCTCTCCTGGCGCATGGTAGCGTCGTACCACTTGAGTGAGGACGTGAATTTGTGGGGCAGTTATGCGCGCGGTCGTCGACCTGAAGTGATTGCGTTCAATACGCCGCCCGAAGAAGACTTTGTCAAAGCCGAAACCCTGGATGCAGAAATCGTTGATTCCTATGAAATAGGTGGCTTTGCCAGTTTCTGGGACGATCGCATTAATTTAAGCGGTTCGGTGTTTTACTATGAGTACACCAATTTTCAGACAACCATTTTTGTGCCGGGGGAGGCGGCTGTGGAAGTGCTGAATGCGGGCTCGGCTACATCGCACGGTGTTGAGTTGCAGCTTGATTCTCAGCCGCTCGATAATCTTAAGGTGTTTATGAGTTATGGCTATAATTATGGGCGTTTTGCCAGTAAGGACGACTCAGGCCAGCCGCAGCAGTTTGCGGGTAACCGTTTCCGACTAAGCCCGGATCACAGCGCCGCCATTGGCGCCACCTATAGCTACATCACTGATGTTGGCACATTCTCTATAACACCGTCTTACAGCTATAAATCGAAGTTCTTCTTCGATGATGACAACGATCGACCTGATCTGCAGGAAACCGACGACACGCAGGATGAATTCCAGCCCAGTTATGGCCTGTTGGACCTGACCTTGCGATACGAAACAGTGGCTGGGCATTTTATTGTCGAGCTCTATGGCAAGAACCTGCAGGATAAAGACTATCTGCTCGACGCGGGCAACACCGGTGACAGTTTTGGCTTGCCAACCTTTATCCCCGGGCCGGATAAGCTGGTGGGGCTTACGGTGACCGCCAAGCTCTTCTAAGGCAGCGTACTATTAATTGCATAACCCGCCTGCGGCTGGCGCCCTGTTACCGGATTTTCGGTGAAGGCAACCAGCCGCTAAGACGCGCCTGGTGATCTATACTCAAGTTGATATGTTTCGTACATCCGAGGAGGCGCTATCATGCAGCCCGTCAATCAGACCGATCATATAGCTATTTTGTCCCTCATGATGGTTGGGGTTCTCACCAAGCGATTGAGTGATCTGGGGCAACTCGATGACGAAACCAGTCGCCATTTACACAAGCTTGTAAACAGCGTACGCGATCACGCGGAAGCGTTGGGGATAGAAGACCTCAATGCACTGTTTAATAAGATAGACGCTGCAATGAGCTGAGTGGTTGAAGATGAAATGGCGCTTCGCCCAGCGCGAAAGTCGCGTCCTACCGCAATGCCGCTCGCCGTGTGAGGCTGGTTTTTCAGAAGCGGCGCTATCAAAGCCTCGGCATTCCCGTATTGTGAATGTCCTTTCTACCGTGTGAACTAAGTGGTTAATGCGTCAGCGTTGGGTTTCCAACCTGATCGCGTAATACATTGACGGCACGCGCGTTGTCTTCTTTGGGCTCCAGTTGTACCAAGTGATGCCCTAGGTCGTTCTTTTTCTTATGTGCTAAAGTGGTCGCCGTCAACAATAGAGGTGTAGTATGCGGAGTTTTGCGGTGGGCGCTAAGGCAGCGCTGATAACCAGTGTTTTACTCATAACTGCTTGTAATGGCAGTAGTTCTAGCAGTAGTTCCCCTGCTGCCGACACGAATACCACAAATACCCCGGTTGTCTCTGCGCTGCCTCCGGTTTTACAGTGCGCGGCAGCTGAGCGTCTTCCGGCAGAACTGATTACTGCTGATGCATTGGAAAAGGTTACCAGCCAACTTCCCAACGTTTACGACACCGGAAATTACTCGGGCGATGTGCTGCCCTCAACCAGTTTTGATGTGAGTATCGCCCTGCCGGAACGCTGTCCCGGTGATCGCTTTCCGGTGGTTATTCACAGCCATGGCTATGGCGGGGAAGTGTCAAACACGCTGGATGAAAATGGTGAGGTAGATAAGACAGCCTTTTTCCCTCAGATACTCGAGCTATTCCAAACTTTGCCACATTATGGCTATGTTGCGGTTTCTTTCGATCAACGTGGTCACGGTGAGTCGCAGCCCGATAACGGCGGTGGTTTGGCGCGAGTGATGGACCCCCAGGCGGAAACGCAGGATGCCATTCGGTTGCTGGATTGGCTCGCGGAAAACGCAGACCGTTTTTCCATTTATCTCGAAGAAACCGACATTGCCAAAGATATCCGCGTGGGCCTTATTGGCTATAGCTACGGTGGCGGTTGGCAATTTCCTCTGGCGTTATTGGATCGGCGAGTGGACACGATTGTGCCTTCGGGTACCTGGCATAGTCTGATTAACAGTCTACTGCCGGGTGATGCCGTTAAGCTCTCTTTTGACGGTCTTCTGTGCCTGTTCGCAGATGGAAATGGCCCGCCGGACCCGGGGGTGACCAATACCCCCGCAGTGGAGGCGATGTGTAATCAGATCGGCTACAGAAGCCCTCAGGCTAACTTTATTCGCACCAAAGATGACCTTATGCGGACTTTGGAATTGCAGGGTTACGACCGCGATGTTGTGCTGCAGATGTTCAATCGGCAAGTGCGTCACTTTCAGGCGCAAAACGGCGTTGGTCCGTGGTGTGACAGCGATCGCCCCGGCTGTAATGACCAGAGCACTTTTGTGGCGAGGCCGGTACCTACACTTTTGCTGCAGGGGAACCGCGACGTGCTGTTTCACTTGACCGAGGCCTATTGGAATTACCAGTTTTTCGATTCCATAAAGGATGCCAACACCAAAGTGGCGGTATTGACCAATGAAGGTGGTCACATGAATCCCCTTGACCACTTGTTTGAAGGCTCTGCTGATTGCGGTGGTTTAGTGGGTACCGAAGTAATCAAGGCCTGGTTTGAGGTGCACCTGAAAGGCGCGTCTTCGCCGCTATTGGACACGCTACCCAATGTCTGTATCTCTGTTGCCAATACGCAAAGCGCACATACCGCTCAGCCACAGGGACTGCTGCTCGATTACTTCCCTGCGGGATCACAGCCTGTGGACAAGGGCGGTGTGCCTGTGCGTCTAGAAGCGGCCGAGGTCAGTGTAGGTCAGGGACCAGATGACAGTTACCTGGGTGCCAACTTTTTGGAGCTGTATACCGTACCGAGCGATGCCGGCGATAATATTGTGCTGGCAGGCATCCCCAGTATTGACGCTATCACCGTCACTGGCGTGGGCTCACCCAGCGACGCCATCGCCTTTTTTGGTGTCGGTATCGAGCGGGCGAGCGGCGATAAAATCCTCGTCGACGCGGAAGTCACCGGTCTGATTGAGAATGCTGAGCCGTACACCAGTAACCCGAATGTGGGCAACGACAGGTTTCTATTACCTGGTGTGGGTGAGCGCCTTCAGCCTGGAGACAAGGTAGGACTATTCTTCTATCAGCGCCATGTTCAGTTCAGCGCGATAATTAATGGAGCTTCCGCTAGTGGCGCAACTACCTTGATTCAAACCGCCGCAGGTACCACTTACCCCGACCCTGTCGCTTCGGCGATTAACGAACAAGACAGTGTGCTGAATCCGCCGAATCCTTATGATGTAAGCGTTGTTGGTGTTGAACTTCCATTGTTTGATTTACGGCGCTTGCCCGCCGGGGCTCTAAGCTTGGGAGCGGTAAGTGGCAGTGCACCTTAAGACTTATAGAAAGGCCTGCAACGAGCGCGTCTGGTGACGCGCCCTTTGTCGTCTAATAGGTGATGTTGATACACGCGCAAATACAGATACAGTAACGACAACCGTTTGCTAACGGGAGCTCAAGGTGCAGACTCAGCCTTTACCACAACAGAATCATCTGCTGGCAGCCTTGCCGTCGGTCGTTGTGCGCCGGTTAAAGCCTCATTTGGGGCTGGTATGTTTTTCTGCGGGTCAAATGTTGCATGAGTCAGATGATTTGGTAGACATGGTGTATTTTCCTGTCGATAGCATCGTTTCATTGTTGCATGTGATGGAAGACGGCTCGTCAGCGGAGATCGCCCTGGTGGGCAACGACGGCGTGATCGGGCTATCACGGATCATGGGTGGACAGCCGAGCACCAGTCAGGCCATGGTTATAAGTGCGGGTCAATTTTACCAGCTAAGCGGCAAACAGTTTGAAAGGGAGTTTAATCGTCATACCGAACTGATGGCGATCGTGTTGCGCTACACCCAAGCCGTATTCATCCAGATGGCGCAGACGGCGGCGTGTAATCGGCATCACTCCATACTTCAGCAGCTGTGCCGCTGGCTATTGTTATCGCTCGATCGTGTTTCCGGCGACGAGCTCGTTATGACGCAGGAGCTGATAGCCGGCATGTTGGGTGTGCGTCGCGAGGGTGTCACGGATGCTGCCGGTAAACTCAGAAACCTCGGAGTGATTGACTACCACCGCGGCCATATAAAATTGTTAGACAGGCCTCAACTCGAACTGCTTTGTTGTGAATGCTATCGGGTCGTTAAGAAAAAGGCCGATAGTCTGCTGCCCCCGCCAACTACCTGACAGTCGTCATCTATAAGTACTTTTACTTAGTCGTTCGTTAAATAGGGTGTTCTCGGTGGCCTCATGGGGTATGTACCCGTTTGTTTGCGCTATATCGCGTCGCTACCATATAGATACTGACAGCCAACGCGCGGACTCCGAGTGAATAAAGCATCGGCACAAGCCGTACTTATTGCAGTCTGTGACGAGGAGTTGAGCCATTCCATTGAGTCGGCCCTGGATGGGGCTGGCTTCGACGTCCTCCTCTCACCTAGCACTGACTCAGCTATCAAACTGCTGACGAGTGCGAGCCCTGCATTTATTGTACTGGATAGTTCCCTTCCAGAGATGGGGGGTATGCGATTGTGCAAATTCATTCGTACAGAGCTGCATATGAGAGAGCTCCGGATCATTATTATCAGTGCTGTTGATGATCCCTCAGAACGCGTTTTGGCGTTAAACGTTGGGGCCGATGATTATCTGGTCAGCCCGGTCGACATGGAGCAATTACTCAGCAAGATTACTGGATTGCAACACCGTCGACGCGTAGATCAACTTCAACACGTGCTAAAGGCCGGTACCATTCAAATGGTTCCGGAGCAGTGGGTTGTTTATGTTGATGGGAGTCCGGTAGACCTGACGGAGACGGAATATCGTCTTCTGCAGGAATTACTAGAGGTGGAAGGGCGAGTGTTGACCCGTGAGGATTTACTGGAAAGGGTTTGGGGGTACAAGCGTGCCTGTACGGTAGAGTCTCGCACGCTCGATGTTCATATGAGTCGCTTGCGCCACAAGTTGGGTGCGTCTGCAGAAAACATTGTTACGGTGCGCAATGTGGGGTACCGGATCAAGGTATCGCCCGACTGGTTGAGGCACTAGGCGGCTCGCTGTTGGGCGACAACAGCTGTTTGGGAATAGCCAATCAGGCTTCGATAAGACCTTGCCGAATGGCGTAGCGCACCAAACTGGCTACATTGTGGATATCCAAGCGCTGCATGATATGGGATCGGTGAGATTCGGCTGTTTTCACGCTTAAGTGCAGTAACTCTGCAATATCTTTTGTCGTCTTGCCTTCAGCAATAAGCTGCAGTACCTGCTTCTCTCGACAGGTCAGTACGTCTTCTGGCTGATCTTTCTTGGATAATAAGGCGTTTACAACACCTTCCGAAATCCCCGGACTTAGATAGACTGCGCCTTTAAGCACTTCGTGGATAGCGTAGATCAATTCTGATGCAGCCTGATTCTTGAGCACATAGCCCCGAATGCCACTTTTTAGTGCTTCAAGTGCGAAAGACTCTTCATCATGCATTGTTAACAGCACGACTTTTGTTTGAGGCGACAGACGCTGAATCTCGTGGGCGGCATCTATGCCATTCAACTGAGGCATTCTGAAGTCGAGCAGTGCGACCGCTGGATTAAATTGTCGTACCAGGCGAATGGCGTCATGACCGTCTACAGCTTCGCCTACAACATTGAAATCTTCGGCTTCCAGTAGGGACTTTATTCCCTGTCGGAACATCTGGTGGTCATCGGCGACAACAACGTCTCTACTCATACTCATCATAACGGAAGTTCCACTTGAAATTCGGTGAATTCGGTGCCTTTGCGGCGGCAGGAAACAATCCGGCATTCACCGCCCAAGGCAGTTACGCGTTCGTAAATACCAAGCAGACCGAGCCCATGTGTGGTGTCAGCTGCTTCGTCGGGGACGGTAAATCCTGCGCCATTGTCGGTAATTGTGCAGTGTACGGTATCAGCTTCAATCCATAGTCTGACCTCTGCCTGGGTGGCACCAGCGTGTCGCACAATATTGGACAGTGCCTCCTGAACCACGCGGTACAGTGCGATTTCAATGGCGCTGGAGAGACCTTGAGCACTTCCAGCAATACCTATTTTTATGTCTGATCTGCGGCTGAACCCTGTAGCAAGGAAACGTAATGCCGGCATGAGGCCGAGTTGGTCTAACACTGGTGGCCGAAGCTCATGGGACAGCCCACGGATCTGTTCGCAGACCACGTCAAGCAAACGGCCGACGCCATCTATTTTTTTTGCGATCTGTTCAGGACACTCGCGCCTGATTTCGGCCAATTCCAGGTAGACAGTGGCGAGCATCTGTGCGGAATCATCATGCAGTCGTTGTGCAACGCGTCGAGCGGACTCTTCTTGAGCTTCGTACAGACTGCTCAATAATGCATTGCAGCCAACGTCATCATGCGGGGGGATGTCGTAGGTTTTTATCGCGCGACGGATACTGTCGAGCTCCCCGACACTTACCTGAAAAAAACGTGGTTGCTGCTTCTGAGTCTCTGTGGTTAGCGGGGCGCGACGATCGCAGGGTGAATCATCGGTGGGTTGACCGATCCGTGAGGCTATAGCGCTGTCAGATGGACTTCCTGGCGGCACCTCGGGGTCTTGCTGCGGATTATCCTTGCACTGCATAACACCAGTCCTTGCGGTGGACTACAGGAACCGCAGCCTTGCTACCTTACGGCTACGGTACACCAGTGTTACGTTTCTTTGACTATTCCGTCTGTGCGATAACACACACAACGCAGTGCTATATGCGCAATTTATTATTGGGTATCTTTAAATCGCTTAATGAGAAATCCAGTAAGACGATTTGTTTATAACTAACCGGCCAGAATAATGACTTTTACACAGGTACCTTCACCGTAATGACTCTCAATCTCAAACCGGTCGGCTATTTGGTGCAGACCGCTAAGACCGAGCCCCAGTCCCCCTGATGTGGAATAGCCGCCAGCGAGGGCGCAATCAACATCGGCAATGCCAGGGCCATTGTCGTTTGCAATAATCAGAATAGCATTGGATGGGCCAACGCGTATTTCAGAGACACTGATTTCACCCTTTTCGGCGTAGAGTATGATATTGCGTGCTAACTCTGAGATGGCCGTCGTTAACAGCGCGATTTTGCTGTCAGAGCAACCCAGGCTCTTCCCCAGACATCGTCCAGCATGTCGGGCTATCACAATATCGTCAGTCTCCCGAATGAGCATGGGTTCAGGTTCTCTGACGTTCGTCAGGGCAAGTTTATCCTGCGACAAAAGGTCAAAAACTTTAGGATTGCTAATAGGAATGGCGCCGTGACCGCGTCCAGATCTGGGGGTTGAATCATTGGTATTGACAGCTCTCATCGCATGCTCCTTGCCGGCTGAGTATTGATAAGTTCTATGCCTTGGGTGGCACTTTTTCTCCGTCTCTTTTGTAATACTAGCTTTCTGTACTGAGCTTACCCATCAGGTATTCATCCCAATTTTTGACTGATAAACACGGGTTAAAAGGGTGCAACTGCACAGGCTGTTCGCTGCGGTTCACGTTATTAATGGCCGTGCATCACGTTGACGCTAGTCGTTACAAAGCCGTTACATTTCCGTTACATAAACTAAACGAGCCTGTTGCACTTCGCCTGTATAAACAGTTCTGTCTTCGGATATTCGGGCTCATAACTGGGAGAGCGGAGTATCCATAAGCAACTTATGAATACAGCGGAGTACCCGATGCGATTGCAACTACACACAAAACATTCATTGTACGCTTGTGTAATGACCCTGGGCTACCAGCTTTCAATGCCGGTGGCTGCGGAGGAATTTCCTGGTGGGTTTCTGGAGCAGCCTAGCACTGCCCAGGCGCGCGCCCAATTGACGCGCTCGCAGATCGAGGCTTTTCTGCCAGAAAGAGGCAAATTTACTTTTCCTGAACCTTACAACACAGTAGGCGTACGCTTGACCAACGCCAGTGACTGTAACGGCGCCGATTGTGTCAATTATGTTGGCTATTCCTACTGGAACAATATCAACAACCATGTCGGTCAAGATACGATGCTGATCTTCATGGGTATGGACAGAAGCCGCGGCGGTGTTGGCCCCTCATTGCTTGAATACAACAAGGTCACCGACGAGGTAATCAATCGCGGTCCGCTGTTCGATGCTGCGAACGGCCTCAGCTGGGCAACTGGTGAAGGTTGGTACTTCAGTGCGACTCAACCCAACAGTCTGTATATAAACAATGGTCCGCAGTTACAGCGTTACGATGTCCTCAATAAGACATTCGAGACAGTGTTCAACGTGACCGATCATATGGGCAGCGGGTACTACATTAATCAGGTGCATTCCAGCGCCAACGACAATGCACATTCGGCTACTGTAAAGAGTTCGGTGAATTACGCTTCTCTGGGTTGCATGGTTTATCAGGAAGATAGCGCTCAGTTTACCTTCTACCCGAGCCAGGGTGGCTATGACGAGTGTCAGATTGACAAGAGTGGTAACTGGCTGCTGATCAAGGAGGATGTCGATGGTCTTGATGGCGAAGATAACCGGATTATCAATCTTCAAACTGGCGAGGAAACCATACTTCTGGATCGCGATGGCGCTGCCGGTCATTCTGATATGGGGCACGGCTATATGATTGCGGCCGACAACTATGCGAACGACGCGAACAGCGCAAAGCTCTGGAAGTTTAGCGATACTCCGCTTCAAGGTACCCAGGTCTACCACAATGCGGATTGGGGTGTTTCCACACCGGCGCATGTCGCCCACGGAAACTCTAAACCCGGTGTCGCTCCAGAGAATCAATATGCGTGTGGTTCGAGTGCCAACTACAACAACTCAGCCGGCGCCAATGAAGTTATCTGCTTTGGTTTGGATGGCACTGACCAAGCGCTGGTTGTTGCTCCGGTCATGACCGATCTTAATGCCACGGGAGGCGGTAACGCATATGCTAAAGCGCCCAAAGGAAATATCGACGTTACAGGTCAATATTTTATCTGGACCAGCAACACCAGTGGCGATCGTCTGGATGCCTTTCTTGTTAAGGTTCCTGGACAGTTGTTGTCTGGCGGTGCGTCTTCGCCAGAGCCTACTCCTGAGCCCGCTCCCGAGCCTACTCCGGAGCCTACCCCTGGGTCAGAATCTCCGACGACAGCTTGGACTGATCTGGTTAATGCCACGCTGAACGGCGCAACCCTCTCTAAAACCAGTGGTTGTGATGGCTGTGAAGACGCAGGTGCAGTCTCCGAGGCAGAAATAGTGTCTGGTGATGGTTATCTGGAATTTGCGATCTCGGACGCTCAAAAGCTGTTCTATGTAGGCTTGTCTGTTGCGCAGGCGGGCACCAGTGCAGCGCAGATGGATTTTGCCATCAGTGTGCAGTCGGGCTACGCTACGGTACGTGAAAACGGTGCTTATCGCACGGATATTCAAATCAGTAGCGGTGATGTTATTCGAATTGCAGTAACCGGTGATGTTGTAAGCTACGCCCTGAACGGAAACACGTTCTATACCAGTGCAGTCACGCCCGTGTACCCGATGCGCGGCTATACCAGCTTCTTTGCAATGGGTAGCAGCGTTCGCGATGCGGTAATCACAACGGTAGAAAGCAGTTCAAATTCGCCGGCAGAAGAAAGCGAAAGTGCTCCTGAAACGACGGTTGAATCTAGCGAGAACGCGACCGCGACACTCGGTTCGCCGGTTGCGGTTAGCTGGGGAGAGCTGGTAAATGCGACGATTTACGGAAACAAGTTGTTAAAAACCGCCGGCTGTGACGGTTGCGAGGATGCGGGCGCTATCTCCAATGATATTATTAACAGCGGTGATGCGTACTTCGAATTTACGGTGATGGATAACCAGAAGCTGCAGTATATTGGCCTGTCGCAAGATAACGTCAGTACCAGTACCTCTTCGATCAACTTCGGGCTTGGAATGCAGTCGGGTTATGTAGAAGTACGAGAGAACGGCGTATATCGAACAGACACTGCCATCGATTGTGGCGATATACTGAGCATCAGCATATCACAAGGTGTCGTGAGCTACTCTCGTAATGGGCAGGTATTCTATGTAAGCGGCGAGTATCCGTCTTACCCACTGCGCGCCTACAGTAAGCTGCTGTCAGCGGACAGCATGGTTCGCAAGGCGAAAATCGCACTTCCAAACTAAGCGACGCTGCGTTAGAGCAGCGATCTTATCACTCCGCCGGTATGTTGCTCTTGCACTGCCGGCGGCTTTCGTTTTATCCCGTCGAGCCCGGACTGCACAAACCAGTCGATGGTTTCTCTTATGCCTTGCCTGAATTCCACCTCAGGCTTATAGCCCAGGAGTTCGCGGGCCTTGGCAACAGAGGCTTCTGAGTGCTTTATATCTCCAACCCGACTGTCTACGAATTCAACCCGTGCCTTTTCGTGGGTAACCTCTTCCAAAATGGCTATCAGATCAAGCAGACTCCAGCGGCCGCCACAGGCCACATTGATTGCCTGACCCGGCGCAGTTGTACTTTGCGACGCCAGGATATTGGCCTGGACTACATTGTCTATAAACGTAAAATCGCGGGTTTGTGTTCCGTCACCGTGTACCTGGATAGGTGTATTAGTCAGTAATGCCTTGGCGAAGTTGGGGATCACGGCTGCGTAGTCTGAGTTGGGGTCCTGTCTGGGGCCAAACACGTTAAAGTAGCGTAGCGCGACCGTCTCCAGCCCAAACATCCGCTCATAAAGTTCGCCATAAAACTCTGTGGTGAGTTTAGAAATAGCATAGGGTGACAGCGGCGAGGTTGGCATCGATTCATCTTTCGGTAGGGTTTTGGAATCACCGTACACAGATGATGATGAAGCAAACACCACGCGGCGCACCCCGGCCAGTCGACTGGCTTCGAAGATATTCAGTGTGCCAGTCGAGTTAACCTGATGTGTGCTGACGGGATCTGCGACAGAGCGAGCGACAGAGCAGAGTGCGGCTTGATGAAACACCGTATCTACGCCTTCGACAGCGTTCTTAATGCTGTCGAGATCGCGAATATCAGCTTCAACAAGCGTTATGTCCAGGCCCTCTATATTCTCGCGTTTACCGGTGGAGAAATTATCAACTACGACTACCTCATCACCACGCGCTAGAAGAAAGCGTGCGATATGGGAGCCTATAAATCCGGCGCCGCCGGTGACCAACGTTTTTATAGGCTTCAAGTTGTTGATTTTGTGAATGCTACCGCCTTTGTTGATACCAGTCTTCATGGCAATTCTCCTAAGTGGTGGAATTTGATGCGGGCAAGCGACTATATGTTCTGCGCGGTGTGGCTAGGCAGGAAAAGGAATATTTCAGGCGCTCTGGTGATGGTGCTTCCAGGTCACGCGTTGTTCGCCGCGAACATATCGGTAGAACCCCACGGCTGTAGACCAATTCAAAAGACAAAATGCGTAGGGAACCGATACAACTGACAATCTATTGCGTATAGCGGGGGAGTAGTAGCCGATCGCTGCGGCGCAATAGATTAGACACTGTATCGTGAATAGTGCGCGATAGATGGCCATGTCAAGTAGCGCGAAGTTTGCGAAAAACGCAGTGCCAAGAAGAAAAGGGCCGAGCAGACGCAGAAATTTATGGGAAAAAGTCTGAAACCACAAACGATTTCTGAAAGGGTTTAGCAACCAGCAATGTTTGTGGAAAAGCTGAAAGTTGCCGGCGAGTGTTCGTACTTTTCGGCGAAATTCACAGCTCGGTTCACTAGGTGCTACGTCATATGCCATCGCGCCAGGGCTAAATAATACTCTATAGCCCTTGCGAGCGATTTGCATGGGAATCAATACATCATCGAGTAAAGTAGATTCCGGTATTGGGTTAAAAAGTTCGCGCCGAAACGCGTAGAAGGCGCCCGTAACACCAACAGATGAATCCAGTCGGCTTTCGTTAAGTCGAATGTACTTTTCGTACCGCCAATAAAAACCAACACCGTCCAGTGCTGGCGTGTCAGCTGTCTGTGACGTTAACATAAGTTCCCCGCTGACGGCTCCTACCGCAGGGTCAATAAATTCGTTAACTAATTTCTGAAGGGCGTCCTTTGCTACCGACTGACGCGAATCCATTAGTACGACAATGTCACTCGTAAAGGTCGGTATGAGCTCGTTAATAACTGCAGGCTTTCCCCGATTAACCGAAAAGTTTACAACCTGAACACCGAAATCACGGTAACGTGTGGCAATGGCCTCCGTTGCGTCCGTAGAGCCGTCCGAACCTATCACGATTTGAAGGTTCTTATTGTCGTACTCTAGGTTCAAGATATCTTCGATTTTTCTATCAATGCAGTGCGCTTCGTTGTGAGCTACGACGAGCACAGTGACCGAAGGTGTGAAGCGATGTCTAGCTACATCTCTAACGCCTTTTTTGGGTAACAGGGTAAGGAGGACTGGGTAGCCAATGTAAGTGTAGGCCAGCAATGCGCTTGCGATAACAAGTATTATCTCGGAGTTGCTCATCACGTCCTACCTGGCTTTATGATTTACAGGAGAAAAAGGGGTGACCGACATCGCTTAACAATGTCAAACGATGCCGAGCGCCAATTCGTGCTAATTGCGGATTAGCCACCGATCAGACACATGCCGCCATGAATAGCGCCTGAACCATACGTCGCATATCCAGCGCCTAGCGACGCTAACAGCAAAAGAAAGTACTTTAAAAGCATAATTTTTAAACTCCTTTACAACAGCTGTTGATGGAATATCTATCTGCAGTGAGATAGAAACTCACACGACGACATGTCGTGGGAGACGGTGTGGCGAGTCTGTTAAAAGCGAATCTGACAAACGCGCCACGTAACTCGACCGTCAACGTATGCCTGGCAGTCGATCTGAAATATTCGGGTGATCAATTGTTAGTTTTCAGTTGTTCCAACGTCGGCACTGCTCGGCGCTCTGGGCTATAGTGTGTTCGGAAATTCTGTTACGGCATTGCCAGAGAGTTACAGATTGTTGGCCTGTCAATCGTCGATAGCGCAGCGCATAAAGTGTGAAAATCAACCCCAATTAATTGTCGACTTGGCTTGGAAAGACGAAAATCGCCGCGCTTAAAGTCAATGAAATCAACGTCGGATAGTGCGCTTGGGAATGCGTTCCCAGAAGGGTAAAGGCGTCGACTGCCGCCGACGATCATGTTGTCCGACATATCGTAGCCGGGTAGGTAAAATGCTAATGCGCTATTACCTGGTGCTTTTCCTCTTCCGACAATGCCGTAGCCTCCATGTTGTACGATATTTCGTCGAAAGGTAAATCTTCGCTGTGGTCGGCCTTCGGCGATGAGGATGTTGCCTGTATTGAAGACTGTGTTAAGTTCAAATGTTACATCTGAGGTGCCGTCGAGAAGTTGTAGCAGGTTGCCTTCTCCCCATTTCCCGCCAATATCGATAAACAGGTTGTTGCGGATAAGGATTCTACTGGTCTGCTGGCTCGGATGATGGTCGTCGTAACCTAGTATGTTTATGCCGCTACCCACATGGCGGACAATATTGTTTGAGAAAGTCACGTCTTCAACGACCGACCAGGGCGCGGTGCCTTCCTGATTGCGAACGGTAAACAGTATCGCGAATCCATTCTGAGCATTAGGCCAGTTGTACTCGAAAACGTTGCCGGTGATGAGTATCCGACGAGCATTTTTAAGCTCCAGAATATTCTTGATCGTCCAGTTTCCGTTCCACCGCCATGATTTTGGCCGGGCGAAGTGGTTGCCCTTTATGGTGATGTCGCTGGGAACAAGGCTTTCTGACGCAGGGTCAGCGCCACCGAACATCACATTTTCGCCCGCAGCTTCGAGATAGTTGTTCTGTATGAGGAAAGGCCCCGGCCCTTCCCAGCCTACAATTGCTTGTGAATCTTCACCGCGAATTTTGAAATCTGAAAAATACGAGTCAATCACCGTGACATGACCTGCATTAATGACGATGCCACGACGGGTTCCGAGTATTGCATGACCCTGGAAATAGCAGCGTTCAAATATGAACTGGCGTGGTAAATCCGCTTTTTCCATAGGTCGTCTGAACATGCCGCTACCATCGAGCAGGACGAGCTCTTTGATCGGTCGTTCATAAGGTGATTCCGTCGGACTAAATCTTATACCGACAAATCTGTAGTGGTTGGCGCCACTTTCGGTTGTAACTACAGCGCCCGAAGAAGACGATAAATTCGCCATCGATGAAGCGTTCGCCGGCGACACACGGATACCGGGCGCGGGTAAAGACGAATCAGTATTGGTGGACCTTATGGTGATCCAACGCTTTCCTTCTGGTTTGAGTACAATGTTGTCGGCAGCAGATTTTCTTGGCAGGAAAAACGGCCCCACAAAACTCGCGCCGGCTTCCAGTGCTATAGTGTCGCCGGGATTGGCTTCACGAAGCGCCTGCTGTAAATCATCGCCGGCATTTACGTTTATAACGATGCCTTCAGAATGAGCGGCGCTTGCCGCCTGAACCCTGGGTAACTCAGGCGTGACGCCTAGGGCGAAAGTATCGGTTGCCGATGTCAATGCGACGGATACGATTAACAGCCCGAGCGCCGAGCTGCTTCGATGATGCGACCAGTTCTTCACGCCGGAATCAGCTTGCTTTCTGCACGGCAGATTTCACTGTCAGTGCTCCCCTGGTAAGGTCGATTACCGTTTGATCGGGGCGCACCAGTTCCAGCGATTCGCTCGCATCACTGACAACGACGACATCGGCGTGGTCGAGCAAGGCGTGTACGTTATCGCACATAAGCGTGGAAATATGGGGTATCTCTTCAACTATATAGCGTCGATTCGCGCCGGTGAGTTTAGCGATGGCAACGTTGTGATCAAGGATTCGAACATCGCAGCCTTTGCCTATCAGCGTTTCGACCAGTGTTACCAGCGGGCTTTCGCGGAGATCATCGGTATCGGGTTTGAATGCTAGGCCAAAAATACCCACACGTTTTCTGCCGGTTGCCATTACAGCCTCAACGGCCTGGGTGATCTGGGCCTGATTGGATGGAAGAATGGCGTCCAGCATCGGTAGAGTGACGTCAGCGTGGTGAGCTGCGTAGAGTAGTGCCTTGATGTCTTTCGGGAGGCACGATCCGCCAAAGGCGAAACCCGGTCTTAGGTAAGCTTCTGAGATATTGAGTTTATCGTCCTGACGAAATATTCGCATAACTTCCTGTGCGTCTACGCCGAGCCCCGTGCAAATATCGCCAATCTCGTTCGCAAAGCAGATCTTTAATGCATGGTAAACGTTGGATACGTACTTTACGGTCTCAGCGGTGGGGATTTCTGTATGAATGAACGGGGCATCAACCGATGTGTATATGTCGTTTAGTAGCGTTGCTGTCTTCTTGGTGTCGCATCCCACCAGTGTAAAGGGCGGATTCGCGAAATCCTTCAGTGCAGTGCCTTCCCGGATAAACTCTGGGTTGACAGCAATATTTAGCCACGACTTGGCCTCTTTTCCAGCGCCTGCGAAAAGTGCATTGCGAACTGTGCTTTCCGCCGTTCCAGGGAGTACTGTGCTGCGGACTACGACCGTGAATTCCCGGTTGCGTCCTTGCAGAGCCTCACCAATTTCACGGCTGACGCGTGCCAGGGCATCGAGTTGAAGCTTCCCATGTCGGTCTCCCGGGGTACCGACGCAGATGAAGGCTACGTCGGACTGTGCTACCGCTTCACCGCATGAGGTTGTGGCGCGCAGACTACCGCGACTCACCATTGATTGAATCAGGGCGTCGAGCCCAGGTTCGATGATTGGCGACTTTCCCTCATCGTTGATCATGTGCACTTTTTCGTCGTTAACATCGACGCCCGTGACCTGGTGCCCAGCTTGCGCGAAGCAAGCTGCGCTTACACATCCGACGTAGCCAAGCCCAAACACGCTAATTGATGGTTTCATGGGATAAACTCCAGTTGATATGCCCGGTATTCTGGGCGAAAAAGTCAAAGGCAGCGTAGTCCGATAAGCATCTATCGCTTTGGTCGGGCTCACGTTAACGCCAATGTCGTTAGGAAATGAAGAAAGAATTACGGGTGTTGAAAGGTTCTAAGTGTTCTTAATAACCGTCTTCGTCTAAGTGCCGCGGTGTTTAGCCAGACTCCTGCAGATACGCTCGAAATCCCCGGCCACGCGTCTCCAGGAGTATTCCTGTTCCATCAGTTCGCGCCCGTATCTGGCCATGCGCAAACGCTGATTCTGATTCCCTAACAGTGCGAAGATAGCCTGCGAGAAACTTTCCGGATCGTCAGCGCGAAGAATGTGCTTGCCCTCCTCTAGCGGGAGGCCCTCCGCGCCGATGGTGGTGCTGACCACGGGTTTTCCCATGGCTAGAGCTTCGTATATTTTCAGCCGAGTTCCGCCACCTATTCGCAATGGAACAATGTAGATGGCGGCGCGTTCGATATAAGGTCTCACGTCAGCTACGGTGCCGGTAAGGCGTACATTCGCAGATACTGCTGCCTTTCGCAGTGATTCACTGGGGTTGCGGCCAACCATCGTCACAGTTATTTGTGGATACTGGCGCCGCACCAATGGCAGGATCTTGTCGATGAAATAGAGCATGGCGTCCTCGTTAGGGTGCCAGTCCATGGAGCCAGTGAATACGAGCTCAGTGGGTATCTCCTGTGCGATGTCGCCAGGTTTAAAATAGTCTACATCGACACCGGTTGGAATCGCCTCAATCCTGCTGTTGGGAGCGCCCAGCGCAAGCTGTTTGCGATCATCCTCGGAAACCGCAACAGTTACGCCAGCACGTTCGCAGGCGTCATGTTCGTAACGCCGCATTTTTCGCCATTCGAGACCGAGAAGTGCGCGACCGATGAGACTGTTCTGAGTCTTTTGTAGACGTTTCCATATCATGAATTCCACATTGTGCTCAAAGAATAGTATTGGCGTTTTAAGATTTCTCGGTAAGTTGGGTACTGCGACGAGAAAATCAGCGATGCAAATATCAAATTGGCCCGACTCAAGTTGGCTCGCGACTTCTCTCCCTAGCGCCGGAATGCGATTCTTATGTAGATCCACCGGTAGACGCGTGAACAGTGAGCGGGCTAAGGCGAGCAGAAATCGAAGGCTGTGTTTTTTTGCTGGCGTATAGGGTACTGAGCGAATAGCGCGGCAGGTCGTAAGCTGTGCCGCAAGCGCTTGTGGGTCTTCAGGCGGGGTGTGAGTCGTAATTACTGTCATCTCATTGTGCTTGGATAACTCATTAATCAAATGAAAGCTACGCAGTCGCCCACCGCTGTTGAGTGGCCAGAGCCCGCCCACCTTTACCCACAGGATTCTCAGTTGGTCAATTCTAAGGTCGCTGTATGATTCATCGATGCCGCTCGTGCTCGGGGAGGGAAGTTCAGAATCGGCTAGTTTAAGCATGCTAATGGTCATACGGATACCCACTCTGCGGAGTTAATAGAGGATGCGTTTGGTACCGAGCGACTGGCTATTCCTGAGTACATCTGCTCATGAGGTTCGCCGTCGATATAGATGCGTTGCCACATTTCCAGATTGATCAGAAGCCATAGCTGGTCGCCGTGGTTGGCGCTCCCGCTGTGATGCTCATGGGCGAGCCGAGACAGGTAGTCACGGTTAAAATGATCGCGCCGCTGTGCTCGTTCGCTGAGAACAAATTCCTCAATCATTCCCGAAAACGGACCGCGCAGCCAGTCGCCAACAGGAACGGGGAAACCCATCTTGCTGCGATTCATAATCGCTGTCGGAACAATATCTTTCACAGCATCGCGAAGCAGCCCTTTGGTGCGGCCGCCGTGCATCCGGTGGCGGCCAGGAATAGCGGCGACCATGTCGACCAGGCGGTGATCCAGGAAGGGAACCCGGCTTTCCAACGATGCTGCCATGCTCATTTGATCCTGCTTCATCAGCAGTTCTACAAGATAGGTCTGCAGGTCGGCATTGCTCATGCAGGCCAGCGTGTCACTTCCGGCAGCCAGGTAGTTTTCCAGATGTGGCTTGTAGATATCACGACTAGCCTCGAGTGAGTGGTCTGATAGCAGTTGTTGTCTCGTGCCATCTCGAAATACCGAAAAATTGTCGAAGAAAATGGACCTGGGGTTGCATCCAAGCGCGAGGAATGAGCGTTCTGCGTACCGTCGTAGTCTTTTCGGTAGGTCAGGGATGATCTGGGCTATACGCAGCCGTAAGGTTCCGGGTAGCGTACCTTCATAGAGGCCACCGAGGCGTGTATTCCAGATAGTGGTTCGGTAGCGATGGCCGTAGCCCAGGAATAGTTCGTCCGCGCCTTCACCTGTCAGTACAACCTTGACGTGTTGCCGTGCAAGTCGAGAAATAACGTTAAGCGGAATGCTCGATGTAAATGCGATGGGTTCATCTTCGTGCCACAACAGATGGGGTAACTCAGCAAAGAATTGGTCTGGTGAGAGAAGTATCTCCCTGTGCTCGGCGTCGACTGATCTCGCCGCCAGGCGTGCATAGTGCAGCTCATTCGCCGATGCTTCCTTGAAGCCGACCGAGAAAGTCTTTATTGCCCCGCTGACCTTCGGGGCCATTAGTCCGGCTAGGGCGGTAGAGTCCAGTCCGCCGGAGAGGAAAAGACCGATAGGTACGTCGCTGACCAAGTGGCTTTGAACGGCCTCGTCCAGTGCGTTGCGCACAGCGTGAACGTGGTCTTGATAGCCGAAATGAGTATCCTCGATAACCTTGGGTGGCTGCCAGTAGTGGTGTTCCGTAAGGCCCTTCGCGGCGGACCAGGATAAGGTTCGGCCGGGCAGTAGTTTATGGACACCCTCAAAAAAGGTTTCGTTGCCTGCAACATATCGGGATGCCAGGTATTCCGGCAGTATGGCGCGGTTTAAGCTGGGGCTCTGGTTACTGCCCGCGAGTATAGCTTTGATCTCTGAAGCAAAAAGTAACTCCGATTCTGTTATAGCGTAGTAGAGCGGTTTGATGCCCAATCGGTCTCGCGCTAGAAAAAGTTCGCGCTTTTTGGCGTCCCAGATCGCAAAGGCAAACATTCCCTCCAGATGATGAACGCACCCCGCGCCATATATTTCGTACGCCCTCAGCACAACCTCAGTATCAGATTGCGTCGTGAATGCGCAGCCGGCGGTAATAAGTTTTTGCCTGAGTTCGCGAAAGTTATACAGCTCACCGTTATAGGTGATCCAAGCGTCTTTCGAGGGGTTACTCATCGGTTGGTGGCCGCCACCGATATCGATGATGGACAGGCGACGATGCGCCAGCGCGATCTGGCCGCGATTCATTATACCGGCACTGTCTGGGCCCCGATGTATAAGGCTATCTCGCATTGCAATTAAACGCCGTTCATCAATGGTGGCGTGAGGGTCGAATTTTAGTATTCCAGTAATACCGCACATGGTTTGGTTCCTGGGAGTAAGTAAAAAGATCGCGGTTGATAGAGAGCTTTGGCAGTCATCCTGCCGAGGCTGGGTCGAACTCGCCCAGAAGCGAGATGGCGCGACGTTTCGCGTCCCCGATGGCCGGTGACTCATCGGGCGAAATATTGGTATCGCAAGGATATATCAGTGTTACCAGTCGAAGTGGCAGCTGCGCTACTGTGGTGTAGGTCACTGCGGGGGCGGGGAGGCGTTGCCCGTAATTGGGTGAGTACCACCCGATCCGAGGCTCTTCGCTACCTTCCGCAAGCGCGCAGGTAAGACCCTGTGCTGCGAATGTTCTCAGTAGCAGGTTGCTGTTACGGCCGCACGCCCTTACCCAGCCCTGACTGTCCTGCGCAACTGGCATGGGCGCGAACTGGTAGCGGAGCTCAATTCGATGTTCGTCCGCGCCAAATACATCGTCAACAACGATCCAGTAGTCGGAGGTGATGAACAGGACGCGACGTCTGTGCTTAATAGGAGATTCATTGCTGCCATACGCGGTATGGCTTGCGTCTACGACGCTGTAGCCCGGCATTAGGCTGCATTGACGCAGCCGTGCTGTCGGTCGGCTGTGCCAGGAAAATGCGCCGTTTGGTGAGGCCTGGCCGCGACCATCTATTAGCAGCGTGTTGTGAGCGCCGCTACTGCGAAAGTAATCGCGCCATCCCGCATCGGCGGTATAGCAGTATGTGCCGGCGTCGACCAAGTAATTTTCGCCCCAGCAGCTACATTGAATACTGAGCAGGTCGGCGTGTCCGTGACCGCCACTCACCCGGCATCCCAGCGGCCCTGTATCTACAATCATCTGGTGAGCACGCGAATGCCACCCACTGCGCATGACTACGTAGCCACTGTCGCGAAAGCTATGTAGGGGGTCTGGCAAGGGGGCGCGTGGCTTTGCTCTGGGAGCGATATTCTCTGTATTTTTGCCAAACAACCACTGGGTTTCCAATGCTAGGCTGTCTGCCGCCCAGGCGAATGTGCCGCTATCAAAGAGTACCGCTGCGATCGAGAACAATGCGCGGTAGTCGCCGGTACCGCGCCGCTGAAAAGGTAGCAACCAGCCTCCGTCAGTGTCGCCGATCTGCGGTAATGTGCCATCGGGGCGCCTCAGGTGGAGGAGAAATCGGACCATTTTCTTCAATCTGGTCTCAACGTGTTCAGGTAGTGCGATGTGGTTTTGTTTTGCCAGGATGACAAAGTGGAGATAGGTTTCTACGGTGTAATATTGATAGCGCGTGGATTGCTCGAAATAGCCGCCGTCGGCATATACCTGCAGTGAAATCTGGTCGATAAGTGTTTGGGCGCCCAGTACTCGCCAGCGACCAGCACCTTCCAGCTCGGGGAAGAGCACGCCCACGTAGAAAAGTCCCAAGGCCTCAACGGTAAGGTGTGTGTTAGGTGAAAAGTAGCGGGAGTAATTACGTTCTATAAATCGCGCGTGCTGCTGAATCCAAGACAGCATGGTGTAAAACACAGCCGGAGACAGCGCGCTGGCGCCGCGGAAGAATGATAGCGCCCAGCACCAGGATAACAGACGCATGGCAGCTTCCAATGCGCTGCTCCAGTTGATGCCAAAGCCCGCCGGGTTAGCATCCATCCAGCGGGTTACCAGATCCACGAAGCATTCGGCGTAGCGCTCGTTACCGGTGATCCTGTAGGCCTGACCCAAATCGAGCAGCCATTGGTGTCGACTCAATTCCCAAACTACTTTGCTATCGCCAACCTGCTCTATGGAAAGCGGATCGATTCTGCTCCAGTGAACAAGCGGTGGTTCCCGTCCGGCAACTGGATCGAGATGCCAGTTGACTGGATCTCCAAATGACAAGCTGCCATAGCCGAGTATGTCGAACTTTCCGGCGCAGATTGCGTCAGCGCGGGAAATGATGTCTTGCGCTAACGCCCTATCGTTGAGTAAAAGATTGTTTGCTATCTCATCGGCGCAGACTGTATCGCCGGCACCGGCGAAGAAGCGAGTTGATAGTAGGTTCTGAAGGTGTATTTGCAGTTCAGCTTTTGCCGTATCGCGACCTTCTCCACCAAGCCTTGACACCATATCGTTGAGCGCGTTGTCACAGTAGCGGCTATCGAAAGTGCATGAGGGCGTCAGCGCTGGGTTACGCTCCTGAGTCGTTAGCCGCTCAACCATAATGTAAGCATGCTGCCGACTGCGAAAAGCCAGCTCTGAGGGGCCCATTTTAAAGAGGCGTTGTAGTTTCATCGATGCATTTTTCCTCTCTTCTGACACTGGATTTTTCGTCCTTAACCACTAGCTGGTAACAGTCGAGCCACTCGCCGCGGACGTTATCCCAGGTATACTCTTTAACTTCTTGGCGCGCCGATAGTGCTATTTCTTGAGCTGCCTGCGGTTTTTCAATCAGCATCGCTGTTGCCTTAGCGATATTTTCCGGATGCGGTTCGTCTGTCAGGAGCCCATGTGTTCCGTTGCCTAGCATGTTTGGGATATCACCTGTTGGCGTGGATATGACCGGTAGACCCGCAGCAAACGCCTCGAGTATCGATATAGGCTGGTTGTCAACAGTTGATGCGTTCACGAATATATCTGCGTCGTTGTAGAGAGTAGGCATATGGTCTGGTTCTACCCGGCCAACAAACGTCACGCCGGATAGGCCTTTGGACGCTACCCACTGTTCTAAACTGGATCGCTGAGACCCATAACCGGCGATCGTAAGTGTTGCCTCCGGATACTGTGTTTTCGTGATCGAAAATGCGTGTAAGACTTTGTCTACACCGTAATGCCTTTCAAGATTCCTATTGGACAGTAGTCTGGGGCGGACGCTGGAGCGCTCGCGATACGAAAAACTGGAAATATCGACAATGTTACGAATAACACGCGCATAATATCCGTGGCGGTAGAATACAGATTGTAGGTACATGGAGGGGACAACGATCGAGTCGGCCATACGTAGCCAGTGATGAACCAGGCATCCCCAGTTGGCCAGATGATCGTTTGCTTCGCCACTGTGATAGTTCAGGATCGTGGGCTTTGAAAATAGCTTGGCCGCTAGCAGCGCAGGAACTGGTGCCAGTAGGAAAGACCAGTACGACGCAGAGAATATATGTACCACATCAACCTGTCGCAAACGCGTTAGGCTCGGCACATATAAGCACTGATTAAGCAGGGTTCGAAGCACCGGTATACGCCTCGCCCAACCCAGACCCTTGGGAAAACGAGGGTTCACAGCGATAGTTCTGACTTCAATGCCGTCGGCCATAAGCGATTCGACAAGGCTTCGCGCCTGCACCCCTTGGCCACCCAAAATATCGAGGCTGGGCGCGACAATTGCCACACGGAGAGCTTTCTCAGTTTTACGACTCATTGCGCCCGCATTCCACCTAAAGGCGTGGGCGACGTGCGCCAATTGCGCTTGATGTTTGACTGACCTTCGATGCGCAGTAGTGGCGCGTCGAGAAAGCGGCGACACCATAGTTCAAAACTAATAAGTGTCCAGAGCTGCAA
>NZ_JBVBUV010000033.1:0-39632 GCF_057445395.1 Litorivivens sp. | reverse complement strand
ATCAGTCGGCTTCGGCAAAGGCAAGGTCTGCATAAAAGGTTCTTTAGTGTGTTTTGCAAAAAAATCATATTTCAACAAGAACTGGTAGAGAAAGCACTTGTACTCCATCTGCGAAAAGTG
Organism: Litorivivens sp.; assembly: GCF_057445395.1. Taxonomy (NCBI): domain Bacteria; kingdom Pseudomonadati; phylum Pseudomonadota; class Gammaproteobacteria; genus Litorivivens; species Litorivivens sp. Next base: position 39,512 of record NZ_JBVBUV010000033.1, on the reverse strand, counting down.
CATGCCAATACACTTATGTGCCCCGCCACCAAAGGGATGAAAAACAAAGGGATGCTGCTTGTGCTCTGCCCGCTCGGGAGAAAAACGATCCGGATCAAAGCGGTGTGGCTCAGTCCAGTACTCATCCATAAAATGCGTAAACCGGGGCACCGTGTACACCATTGTGTGCGCCGGCACCTTTATTCCGGCAAGTTCAACATCACGGATAGTTCGCCTGGGCACCAACGGCGTTGACGTGCGCACACGCTGTACTTCGAAGAACACCTGTTCCATATAGGGCACACTAGCAAGGTCTTCGTAGTCCAGTGTCGGCTTGCCAACTGATAAACACTCGCGATACAGCTTTTCTTTGACGTCTGGATTGCGGGCCAGGTAGTACATCGTGTGCGTGATGGCAGCCGTGGTGGTATCGTGCGCCGCAAACAGCAGAAAGATAATCTGATTGACGATGGCTTCATCGCTAAAATAATTACCATCCTCATCTTTTTCTCTGCAGATCAGACTCAACATATCGCGCCGGTTACCCACGCGCTTGTCGTCAATCAGGCTTGCCACAAACTGCTGCAGATATTCACTGCCCTTTAACCCCTTATCCAGCACTGTTCCAGGCAAGCGGTAGGGCACCAGGTACATCATGCCGTTAAGCGCATCGATAAACGCCTGATTGAGTCGCTCTACCCGTTCTCCCCGCTCCGACTCACCGATAAATATCTCCGCCGCCACTTCCAGCAGAAGATTTTTTATCAAAAAGAAGAAGGGCACAGTCTGTCCTGTGTGACTTTCCCACTCCGTCAGGGCCCGCTGATAAATCGCATTGATATCGCGGGTGTAGTTCTTCAATGCATCGCTTTTAAACGCTGTTTGGAAAATCCGGCGCTGCGCTTTGTGGTGTTCGAAATCCTCCATAATCAGGCTGCCGGGGAAGAACTTAGCCACCCGGTCCATAAAACCCATCTTTGAGGAAAACTCGCGGTCGGGATCAAGGTAGATGCGTTGCATCAGGTCTGGGCCCAGCGCAACAATACCCTTCCCACTAGGCAAATTTACTCTGCATACTGGGCCGTATTTAGCATACTGCTTCTGCGACCACTCAAAGGGGTCTTTGTAGAACTGCAGTGTATGCCCGATCAATGGAAGGCCTTCGTCGCCCGGAATGCCAGACAGATCCTGGTTATTGGGCTCGTGAATATAATCGTCGTAATTAGTTACCGGGGTTGCGGCCATAACTGCCTCATCTGATTCATATCTGTTGCGAGTGCTCGACCCATCGCCTGATTACTCACCTATAAAGGCAGGCTTTCGTTTTTCCTTGAATGCTTTCATGCCTTCTTTTGCATCCTTGGTGGCAAAAATCCCCCAACCCAGTTGTTCTTCTTTTGCCAGCGCATCGCGTTCCGGCATACTTTCATCGTTTTCCCTTACTGATTTAAGAATGGCTTGTACTGACAAGGGCGCATTCTCACAAAGCTCTTCAGCCACTTTCATGGCTTCGGCCAATGCCTGTCCTTTGGGAACGATCCGGTTTATCAAGCCCCAATCGAGCGCTTCCTGCGCTGATACATGGCGGCCCAACAATAATATTTCCATGGCCAGGCAATAGGGAATCTGACGCCGCAGGCGAATCGTGGAACCCCCCAGAGGAAACAGGCCGCGTTTGCATTCAGTAACGCCAAAGACCGCATCTTCAGCAGCGACCCGGATTTCCGTACCCTGCAGAATCTCGGTACCCCCTGCCAACGCATAGCCTTCTACCGCAAGAATCACCGGTTTCGTCGGCCGGTTATGTCGCAACAAAGCTTGCCAATGCAGATCAGGAATGTCTTTCATCATCGCGTTGATTTCGTCGGCATCCGCGCCACCTTCGGTGCCGGTTTTCAGATCCATACCCGCACAGAAGGTGTCGCCCTTGCCTGTCAGCACGGCGCAGTAGAGATCCTTGTCTTCGTCCAGACGGCGCCAGGCACGGTACATACCCACAATCATTTGCCCGCTAAGTGCATTCTTTGCTTCCGGACGATTCAGCGTTACTACCAGCACGTGCCCTTTCTTTTCAATCGTACAGTTCGGGGTACTGATATCCAGTTCCTGACTCATGACTTTCTCCTATTATTATTGATTAACAACCGATGCTGCCGATTCGATGGAAAACAGCTTGCCGTCAGAGATAGTGACCGTTTTCCCCACCCATTCTCTCTGAGTCATCACTTTCAGTGCTTCTTGGTTGTCGGAGCGAGCAACGACCCGTTTGCCGTCTGGCGTTTCACCGTACACAAAGCCGTGGGTAATCGTGTCCTTGTGAAATACCACGGTATATCCCAGCACTCTAGCAGGACCGTCATACTCGGTAATCGACGGTACGGGCTTATCAATTGCTGCAACACTGTCAGTAACATCTTCGTATCGGTAGCCCTCAGGTCCCGGTTTGTTGGCAAAGATAGCTACCGCCTGTTTACCAAATATGCCGCTTAAATTAGATGTTAGCCCGTAGCCAGGTGCCGCATCCCCTTCGGCTTTTTCCCGCAACACTTCAACCATTCTGGCAACACCATCGAGTGCACCATGATTATAAGGACCACCGGCAAAAGCCATCGAGCCAGTTACTGTCCAGGAAATATTGCGCTTAAGCTTCAAATCCCGGGCAAAGGATTGCACCGCTGAGGGGAAACAACTGTAGAGATCGGCGGCGACTATGTTATCTGCCGAAATGCCGGCCAATTCGTAGGCACGCTGGCCTGCGACTACGGTACCCGGATGAGTATGCAGTGCGCGCTGCTCTGCCAAGCAGACCACGTGGCGCGACTGGGCCGCTGATACCGGATAAATCCACTGGCTTTCATTCAGGCCGAGCGCCCGCGCGCGCTCCACCGAGCACACCAGAATCGCTACTGATTGATTAACGTTCCACTGACTGTTGTGCTTCTTGGTGTAGGGGAAAGCCAGCATCGTATTTTTCCCAGCCGGGTTGCGAATATCGCTGGCGGCGACAGGCTCGCGATTCCAGGCGTGTGGATTAGCTGCCGCAATCTCGCTGAATTCGCTGTAGAGCTCTGCCACCTGATCCCGATGCGACTCTATATCCAGCCCCTGCTCTGCCCTCAACGCCGATTCAATGACCGCAAAAAGCTCTACAGGCATCATGATGCCAGCATTGGATTCAGCCTGAGTGGCGAAGGGGTCCGGGGTGGGGTGATACACATCAGGGGGCGGCGTATCCTCGGGCTCCTGATAGTTACTCACTTCGGTCCCGGTTATCTTTGCCCGCAGATCTCGATACTTTGCTTCGCCGCCGGTCACCACGCCCATCGAGACCTCGCCAGCCTGTATCGCAGCAAACAGGTCGAACAGCGGGGTCAACTGCAACACACCCAAATCGGCCAACACGCTCCGCGCTCCGGGGCAGCCAATCGCCTCCGCAATCAGCTTACCGGGGTTGCGGTACTGCCACATGCCCTGCTCGACCGAAATGGATTCAATCGTAGTAACAAGGTCGGGCCGACCCGCGTCTTTGGCTGCATCACGAACAGCTTCTACCATCATTTCATAAGGTTCGGGGCACGCTGCCGGGTCGTCTGTAGGGTTCTGATAAAAACCGACCCCGACAATCACGGGTGTATTGGGCGCAATCTCTTTCACAACGGCTCCTTACATTGATCGACCATTTGGCAACAACCCACATTACCAATCTTTTATACAACTATATTCTTGTATACCGTAGTATATTTCAACGATGGCAATCTAAATTTTTTGTCACCTCAAACTCGTCAGCATTAAAAAAACAAACGCACGAGAACAGATAGCGAGGGATGCCGATGAAAGATCAGTCGGATAGGAAACCAGCGGTAGCAGGTAAGCTCCCGTGCAGCACCAGCGTCGGTGTCGCTGGTGCTGCCAAGCTCCCCCTAACATCATCCAACGAAAAACCCTACATGCACGGAAAATCCCAACATGACTGCTACTGATATTTCGGAACTTCTGACCCAGCAGAAACGTGCCTTTATCAAAGAAGGCGCCGTGACAGCTGCCACTCGAATTGACCGACTACAGCGACTGCATCATCTTGTGGGGCGCCACCGCCGGCAAATTACAGAAGTCGTCAGTGCGGATTTTGGCAATCGCTCACTGCACCAGTCACAAATGTCTGAAGTGCTTGCATCCATGGATGGCATTAAACACGCGATCAAAAATGTAAAACGTTGGATGCGCCCGGAGCGGCGTAAACCGCCATTCCCCTTCGGTCTACTTGGCGCCAAGGCCCATATCGAATATGCACCCAAAGGCTCCGTGGGCAATCTGTCCACCTGGAACTTTCCCGTATATACGGCGCTGTCACCGTTGACCGGCATACTGGCTGCCGGCAACCGCGCCATGCTCAAGCTTTCAGAGCTGACACCTGAGACCGCGCAACTCCTCAAAACGCTGATAGAAGAACAGTTTTCACCCGAGGAGGTAGCCGTCGTGTTGGGCGATGCGGCGGTAGGCGCGCAGTTTGCCGCGCAGCCCTTTGATCACCTGATTTTTACTGGCGGCACCCATATTGGGCGCCATATTCTGGAAGCCGCAAGCAAAAATCTGACACCTTGCACTTTGGAGCTCGGCGGCAAGTCGCCGGTCGTAATCAGTCGTTCCTATGATCTCAATAAAGCCGCCGAGCGAATTTTTGCCGGTAAGGCACTCAATCAGGGGCAGGCCTGCCTGGCCCCAGATTATGTGTTTGTACCCAAAACAGCGCTTCAAGACTTTATTAACGCGGTCACTCAGTGCTACAGCACCTGGTTTCCCACCTTGATCGACAATCCCGACGTCACCTCCGTCATTAATCAGCGTCACTATCAACGCATTCGCAATCTGATTGAAGACGCCAGACAAAAAGGCGCGAGCATTCACAGCATTAACCCCGCAAACGAAAATCTGGAACAGCAACCCGAACATCTGCACAAGATCCCCCTCACCTTAGTCAGCAATGTCAGCGACGATATGGCGATCATGCGCGAAGAGATTTTCGGCCCGGTCATGGCCATCAAAACCTATGACAATATCGATGAATGCGTGACGTACATCGCCGCCCGCCCGCGCCCCCTGGGACTTTATTATTTCGGCAATGACACAAACGAAGAGCGCTTTGTACTCGACAACACCATCAGCGGCAGTGTCTGCCTGAACGATGTGATGGGGCAAGCCAGCTGTGAGGACTTGCCCTTCGGTGGCATTGGTGCGTCGGGCATGGGGCACTATCACGGGCAGGACGGCTTTCGAACCTTTAGTCACGCCCGCGCAATTTACCGCCAATCTCCCATCAACCTGATGAAGCTGTCGGGCATGCTGCCGCCCTATTCCGACAAATGCCAGAAGCAGTTAGACCAACTGACGAAAGTAAACTAAGGACGTTTCTGCCATGAGAATCGGATTAACAGAAGAACAACAGGCTCTGAAAGAAAAAATCCGTCACTACATGCGCGGTCTACTCGATGAGCCCATGCGGCAGGAAATGGCACAACCTGACTTTATGGAAGGTGGCGGCCCTCATTTCCAGTCACGACTGCAGCAAATGGGCGCAGACGGCTGGCTTGGACTCGGCTGGCCAAAAGAACTGGGAGGCCAAGGTATTGGCCCCGTCGAGCAGTACATCTTTACCGAAGAAATCATGAACTCCGGCTTTCCCTATCCATTTCTCACTGTCGATACCGTGGGCCCAATGCTTGCGCAACATGGCAGCGAATTTCTGCGCGAAACGGTGGTAAGAAAAATATTGCAGGGCAAGGTGATTATTTCCGTGGGTTACTCCGAACCCGATGCCGGCACCGATTTGGCAAGCCTTAAAACACGCGCCGACCGCGATGGCGAAGACTGGATTATCAATGGCCAGAAAGTGTGGACCAGCCTTGGCCAGTTCGCCGATTATGTCTGGCTTGCGGCGCGCACCAACCACAATCCCGATATCAAAAAGCATAAAGGCATTACCATCTTCCTGGTCCCTACCAGCGCGCCCGGCTTCTCGCTTACCCCCATCCACACGCTGGGCATGCGCACTAACGCCACCTACTACGAAAACATTCGCATACCTGACAAATATCGTGTTGGCGAGATTGATGGGGGCTGGAAACTGATCACCGGACAGCTCAATCGAGAACGCCTCTCGATTGTAAACCCTGGCATGCTTGGCGGCCTGTTCGAAGAGGTCTGCGCCTGGGCGGCGACAACAAAATCCCCCAATGGCAACCCGATCATCCACACGCCGTGGGTTAAACAAAGCCTGGCGCGGGTTCAGCTAGATCTGGAGACACTCAAGCTGATGTGCTGGAAGCAAGCCTGGTCAATGCAGTCAGGCAATCCAGACATGGCAGATTCCTCTGCCGCCAAGGTGTTTGGCAGTGAGTTTTTTGTAGAAACCTATCGTCGCCTGATGGAAGTCATCGGTCAGGCCGCAACGCTCAAACGAGGCTCACCAGGGGCCGTACTCAAAGGAAAGCTCGAACACCGCTACCGTGTCGGATCTGTGCTGACATTCGGTGGCGGCACCAATGAAATACAACGGGAAATCATCGCCGGCGCCGGCCTGTTTCTACCCAGGGGAAGATAGCATGGACTTTTCCATACCGGACACACATCACGATGTACAGGCGCTGTGCAACCGCGTAGTCAAAGACTTTTCGACCCAGGAACGATTACGTGAAATGGACTCACAGTCACAGGCCTGGGATCACGCGCTCTGGCAACAATTCGTCGACAGCGGATTGCACCTTATCTCCCTGCCCGAATCAATCGGCGGCAGCGCGTTAGATTTACACGCCGCCGCTGCCGTAGCACAGAGCATTGGAGAGCACACAGCACATACGCCGTGGCTATACTGCATCGCCATAGCGCACGGGCTATCCTCATTCGAACAACAAGACGCCGTTTCAGACTTACTCAACGCGCTGACACAGGGCCGCGTGATATGCACCCCAGCCATGATCGAGCTGGGTAATGACGTCTTGGAAGCACCGGCAACCCGCGCTGAACACAACGATAACGGCTGGCAACTCAATGGCAATAAAGACTGCGTGCCCTATGCCGCCGACGCAGAACAACTGCTGGTCACAGCCGCTTGCGAACATGGCCTGTGGTTGGGGCTCGTGCCCAAAGACCAGGCGAGCGTTGTCGAAGAAGATCAGCTCGCAACGCACGGAGAACCACAATCGCACATAACCTTCCATAACGCCCACGCCGCTTGCCTAGCATACGGCGAAGACGCCACGCATTTGGTTCAGCAGATTAACAACCTTTTGCTCGCCCTGCAGTGCGCAACCGCCATCGGCGTGGCCAAAGCCATGCTCGATCTGGCAGCTCAATACACGGGGCAGCGCAAGCAATTTGGGGTAGCAATCGCCACGTTCCAGGCCGTCGCCCACCGCTTGGCAGATTGCTACATCGCGATAGAACGACTGAAAATTCTAACCCTGAAAGCAATTGATGACGTCGACCAGAAACACCCCGGCGCGCTGCTTTCCTGCGCGATGGCCAAAGCCTTGTGTGGCGATGTATTGCACGATGTTAGTCAGGCAACGCAACACGTTCACGGTGGCATGGGGATAGACCGGGACTATCCACTGTTTCGCTATTGTCAGTGGGCTAAACATTTAGAGCTGCACCTTGGTGGCACCCAACACCATCTCTGTCGGCTTGCCGACGCATTGGAAAAGCAAACCCTTTCAGACTGCACAGGAAGCTGAATCGATGGACTTTAACTTTGCTGACCTGCTCGAACGCGTCGCGAACAATATTCCCGACAGAGAGGCCCTTGTGTGCGGTGATCGTCGCGCCAGCTACCGCCAGCTTGACGAAGACTCCAGTCGCTTTGCTGCTCATCTACTGAGCTGCGGCATCAGCAAGGGCGACCACGTGGGTATTTATGGCTACAACAGTATCGAGTGGGTGACCGCGATGTTGGGCTGCTACAAAATAGGTGCGGCGCCAATCAACATAAACTTTCGTTACGTTGATGAAGAATTGATATACATCGCACGCGATGCCGACCTCAAAGCATTGGTCTTCGATGTGGAATTCTCGGCGAACGTCAATCGCATTCGCCAGCACCTGCCGTTGATAACACACTTTGTCTCTATCGACTGGACAAACGAAGGCGAACGCTTCCCGGAGGTGGAAGGCAGTGTGTGTTTCTACGACGCCTGTCGAGACACCCAAGACCAGCCACTACCACCGCGCAGCGGCGATGATCACTATATTCTTTACACTGGCGGTACAACGGGCATGCCAAAAGGCGTTGTATGGCGCCAGGAAGATGCAGTCATGATTCTATGTGGTGGCATTGATATGTACACGCAGGAACCCATAGCAACACCTGAGGCCATGGCAGACCGCTGCCTGGCTGAAAACGCAATGCACATGAAATCACTGCAAGTGGCACCTTTGATGCACGGGGCTGCACAGGGCGCCATAATGCGCGCGTTATTCGAGGGCAGCACGGTTATTCTGCTGGCAAGCAAACATTTCGATCCGCACGAAGTCTGGCAACAGGTGGAGCGCGAGGGCGTGCATATTCTGATGGTTACAGGCGACGCCATGGCCAAACCTCTCATGATGGCGCTGGAAAAGGGAAAGGTCGACGGCAGCAGCTATAACACCTCAACGCTCTTTGCCTTTGCCAGCACGTCGGCCGTGTTCTCGCCCACACTCAAAGACCGCTATGTAGAAAAACTTCCGCACGTAGTGATTACCGACAATATTGGCTCATCAGAAAGCGGCTTTACCGGAACCACCATTCACGAGAAAGGCAAAGCCGAAACCAATGCGGGCGGACCGCGGGTAACCCCAGCACGCAATACCGTGGTGCTCGACGACGAGCTCAACATTATTCCACCGGGGGATGAGCGCGTTGGGTTGCTTGCAAAATCCGGCTATATTCCACTGGCCTACTACAAAGACCAGGCCAAAACTGCAAAGACCTTTGTAACGGCTAAAGATGGAAAACGGTATGTGATTCCCGGCGACCGCGCGCGCCACAACAGTGATGGCACCATAACCATGCTCGGTCGCGATTCACAGTGCATCAATTCCGGCGGCGAAAAGATTTATGCCGAGGAAGTTGAAATGGCGGTGAAGGCACACCCAGACGTGCTCGACTGTCTCGTTGTCGCCACTCCACACGAACGTTTCGGTCAATGCGTCACCGCACTGGTGCAATTACACAGCGGCGCGCGTGCCCCTGACATCGACAGTCTTCACACGGCCTGCGCCAGCCATATCGCCCGCTACAAACTCCCGCGACGTGTTTACTATGTGGCGAGCATCAAACGCTCGCCCAGCGGTAAGGCAGATTACAAATGGGCAATGGAGGAAGCACAGCTGCTTTACTATGCCCAACTGCGCACGGAAGATGTCAGAACATGAATATCGGCTTTATGTGCGGCATGAAAAATAACGGCCGCTACACCATTGACGACTACCTGGAAGAAATTCGTTTTGCCCAGAGCATTGGCCTCGACCAGGCCTGGATGGGTCAGGTGTTCAGCGCTGATGCGATCTCTGTGCTAACACTGGCCGCACGCGAAACCACGTCGATTCGGCTGGGCACCGCCGTTACACCAATTCAACCGCGCCATCCGACATCGCTTGCGTTACAAGCACTGACCGCGAACGCCGCCAGCGCCGGTCGCATTGATCTTGGCATTGGGCTGTCTCACAAGCTGGTTATCGAAGACATGTACGGCCTGTCGTATAAAAAGCCCGCTCAGCAAATGCGCGAATACCTTCAAGTGCTGGTGCCTCTGTGCAGGCGTGAGCGCTGCGATTACGATGGTGATCTGTATCGAGTACACGCCAAACTGCCAGTGGCAGACGCTGGCGAAGTACCGATTATCGTCGCGGCGCTGGGCCCGGCGATGCTAAAGCTCGCGGGGCAACTCGCGGCAGGCACCACCACCTGGATGACCGGGCCAAAAACGCTAGCGCAACACACCATTCCACTTATCCGGCACGCAGCTGCGGCGGCAGATAAACCACAGCCTCGGGTTGTTGCGAGTTTCCCCATCGTACTGACCGACAAGCCTGAGGACGCCAAAACCCAGGTTGCCGACAAAACCGCCATCTACGGTCACATACCCTCTTACAAGGCAATGTTGGAACAGGAGGGTGCCGAGCACCCGGTCGACCTCGCGCTAATTGGCGACAAAGCGACCTTGCGCAGCCAACTACAAGCGCTGAAAGATCTCGGCGTCGACGATTTTAACGCCTTCTGTATGGACACCGACCCGGAAGCGGTACAGCGAACGCTGACCTTTCTGGCCGAAGAAAAAACCAATCTACGCTAGGACACCACATGCTGTATTACGAAGATATTGATCTAGGGGCGCGCTATACCTCTCGCGAGTACTATGTCGACAAAGACGAACTGATCGACTTCGCGAAACAATGGGACCCGCAACCCTTTCATATTGATGAGGAAGCCGCCAGAGGCTATCCCACCGGACTGATAGGTACCAGCGTACACAGCTACGCAATACTGACGAAACTACTCACCGAAAGTGACCAGGAGCCGCCTGCCATGGTGGCCGGGTTAGGCATCGAAGACTGGCGTATGCCTTACCCCTTGCGGCCCGGAGATACGGTGCATGCGGTTGGATCGGTGGAATCAAAGCGCGAGTCAAAGTCGAAACCGGAATTCGGCATTCTGGTTTCGCGCAGCGAATTGATCAATCAAGATGGCAAGGTCGTACTTACACACTGCAGTTCGGGCTTGATAATGAAAAGGCCGCAATCGGTAGTCGCCTAGACTGCCTTCTTATTCTGCGAGCTGTATCTCGTGAAAACTCGATACCACTGGGTAGGAATGTTCAGCTACCGCGGCATTGCCCGGTCGTTCGAGTAGACAAACCTGGAAACCAGCCCGGCTGGCAGCGTCCAGCTCGGCGACAACGTCAGACAGAAAAAGCATAGCCGGAGCAGCGAATCCGGTCACCCCGGCAATAGCCGTGTAACTCTGACTATCACGCTTGGGTCCGGTTGTGGTGTCAAAATGGCCATCGAATAACGGCAGCAGATTGCCAGCTTCCGAGAATTCAAAAAACAGTTTCTGCGCCAGTACAGAGCCGGAAGAATAGACAAACAGTTTCAGGCCGGCATGCTTCCAGCGCTTCAACGCATCTCCCACATCGCCAAATACATGAGCCCGGTAATCGCGGTTGCGATACCCCGCCTCCCAGACTTTCCCCTGCAGCGCTTTCAGCGGCGTTGCTTTCACGTCATCCCGAATCCAGCCAAGTAACTGCCCTACCAAGGCGTCAACATCGTTCGGCGACAGAGCAGCCTCGCGCGCCACGGCATCGAGTTGTTCACGCACCTCCGGCTCTTCTGCATGTTTGCGAACATACTCTGGCAGGTGTTTCGCCGCATAGGGGAATAACACGTCGTGCACAAAGGAGATCGAACTGGTGGTGCCTTCGATATCCGTCACCACCGCTGCGATACCGCTGAATTTCACCATCAGGCTTCCAGCCGCGAAAACTGGTCTGCAATCTCACTACCTGAATAATGCGCCACCCAGCCATCGGGGTTATTGAAAAAACGCAGCGCCACCAGATGTGGTTCTGGCCCCATATCAAACCAGTGACGAGTGTTGGCCGGCACGCTGATAAGGTCACCTTTTTCGCACAACACTTCATAGACCTTGTCATCGATATGCAGCGAAAATAGCCCTTTGCCATCGACAAAAAAGCGCACTTCATCTTCCGTGTGGATGTGCTCAGACAGAAATTTTTTGCGCAATACATCCTTATCCGGGTTGTCCGCTTTAAGGCTGATCACATCCACTGTCTGGTAGCCCTCTTCATCGAGCAGCCGCTTTACATCGTCTTGGTATGCAGCCAGCACTTTTTCCTGACTGTCTCCGGCCACCACCGCAGCGCCAGCCTGCCACTGTTCGAAGCGCACACCGACGGCCTTGAGAACAGCAGCAATTTCCTGCTGGTTATTGCTGTGCAGCTCCACCTTATTCGGCTGACTATCTGCAAATACCTTTAGTTGACTCATCGATTGATCTCCCGGACGTCAGCCGCGCAGACGTCGCAATTCAAGCTCACAGTGAAACAAAAAATCCAACGCTTCCAGCTCACGCTGACAGGCATCCAGACTGTCTGCCCAGCAATATACGCCGTGTCCGCGAATGACATAGGCCGGGCAATCAGGCTGGCGATCGAAATACGCATCAACGCTTTTCGCAAGCGCAGCAATATCCTGAGTGTTGTCGAACACCGGGATGGTCAGCACCGACTCATGGGTATCAACACCGGCAAAGGCCTTTTGCAATTCATAACCTTCGAATACCAGCTCAGCCTCGGGCGAATGCATCGACAGCACGGTAGAGGCGGGGGTATGACAGTGCAGCGCTGCGTTAACCTTGGGAAATCTGGCATACAGCTGTGTGTGAAGCAGTGTTTCCGCTGAGGGCTTTCCACCGTCGACCGGCTGCCCCTGCAGATCCACCGCTAGGAAATCCTGTTCGTTCAGCCGCCCTTTGTGGCGACCAGAGGCGGTCACCAGTACGCTGTCGCTCGCCAGACGCATAGAAAAATTGCCGCTGGTAGCGGGCACCCAACCACGTGCGTGTAACTCCCGGCCTGCCGCCGCGAGCGCTCTGGCCTTGGCTAGAAAATCGCTGTTCAACCCGCTGTCCTTTCTCAGAAATCTGCTTCAGAAACACCGCGTGTTTCCACAGGTGATACGAGCGGCGGAGTATACCCCGCCTGTACCGCCCCGCAAGGGGTTTCAGCTGCGCGTTTCGGTCGAATCCAGGCGAATAAACTTTTCCGGGTGTCGCGGTACAACCGTATCGTAGTCGGCCCGCAGAGCCCGCATGTCCGCCTCTAAGTTACCGGTAGGATAGAACGGTGCCCAAATACCTGCCCGTCGGCTGCCTGCATCCAGATAGCAGCGCACGATCGGTACACCGGCCTCGCGGGCAATATGATAGAAGCCCTGCTTCCACTGGGGCACGGGCTTGCGCGTTCCCTCAGGCGCTATGATCAACACCATTTCATCGGCGCGGTCGAACTCATCGACCATTTGCTGAACAAAATTATTCCGATTGCTGCGATCCACCGCAATCCCACCGAGCCAGCGCAGTACAGAGCCCACTGGGCCGATAAAGACACTGTGCTTGATCATGAATTTAACGCGCCGCTTGAGCAGCAAACCCACCGGGAACATCATCAGAAAATCCCAGTTACTGGTATGGGGCGCCAGTATCAGTACATATTTTTTCTCGGCGGGTGCCTCCACATGGTGAGTCCACCCCCGCCATTTAAGCAGCGGCAATGCAATCCGCTCAAGCAGCCGAATTATCCACGGGTGGTCAAAAATATTGGGGGGACGCTTGAGGGTCTCTACTACCTGCATATTCACATCAATACCTCACCGACAGCCACGTTAACTACGTAGAACCAACCAGTCAGCTTTGCTCCAACAATTTGCGGATATCTTCGGCGATTTTACGCAATTCAGCAAGCAAGTGGTCACGTTGCTGCTGAGTAAGACTGTTCTCTATCGTCAGCAGCATGGCTTTTGTAAGGTCGCGGTTCTGCTGTAGCTGACGCTGCTCCCAATCTTCGAGGTAAGGGGTATCGTCAGCCAGCAACTGCTGCAGGCGCTGACTAAACGCTGGTTTCTGCCTGGCCGCGAGCAATTCGGCAAAGGCCTGCTGACGGTGCTCGCGTAAGCGAAACCAGATGGGGTAACTGTCGGGCGCGCGTCCGGCCCAATCGGCTACGACACTTTTCTGTGCGGGCGTAGCCGAACCCAGCCAACGCTCTAGCTGGTCGACAACACGCTCATTGCGCTGTTTGATCCGTTTGCGATCAGTGATCGCCACGTGCTTGTCGAAATACTCTTTGTGCTTTTCCGTCAGACGCTGCAATAAACCTGCAACCTGAGTGTCTGACAACTCGGCCAGCAACGGCGCAGCATCGGCAATCGCCCGATCCCGGGCACGATACCAGGCAGTTTCGAAATCACCCGTCAGCGCATCGTAGTGTTCTTCGGAAAAGTCCTTGCCCAGCGCTACCTGCATACGCTCGAGCAGATCCACGTAGTTCGGCAATTCTTCCAGCCGATGCCACGCCAGCCACTGCTCAACCGTCGTCTCCAGCTGGCTAGTTTGCGGCGGAGTGAGATCAACATAATCCTTAACCGCGCGCTCAATAAACCAATCGGCACGGTTATAGAAAAACTGCGTAGCACTGCAGCCACTGATGAACAGCAGAACAATCAGGCTCAGGCAGGTTCTAGCCTTCATTGCGCACCCTCTTTCGCATGGTATTGCGTGCGGGCCATTATGGCACGAGCACTAATGACAGGCGCGCAGTGGTTAAAAAATACCCGTTACGACCCCGGTTTTAGGGTGCGGCGCAGGAGGGTCGCAATCTGCCTGGCGCCGTTGCCACCAAGCACAATGGTATAGTGATTGACGTCTTCAAGAGCGCAGACCGTCAGCCCGGGTATAGCCTGAGCCAGTCGCTCCACACGCGCCAGAGGGTAGAGTGGCGCATCATCCATAACGCCGCGCGGCGCTTGCAGAAACCAACCTTCACCGCTTAGCTGTTCGATGGAGGCAGGAATGATGTCACTCATCAGCTGGCTGTTGGTATCTTCGACTATCGCCGTCTTGTTTACCGGCGAGTGCAGATGCGGCGCCTTCCCCGTTAGGTCAAACAGAAAGTAGTTTTCCAGCGCATCGCTCCAGTCCTCAACGCGAGCAAAGGCAGGGTGCGCTCGCCAGAAGTCCAGGTAGGCTGCCGCGCTCTCAAACTGCATATCAAGCCGCTGCATCGCAGGGCCGATAATCGCGTCTATTAACTGTTCGGGGGTAACGTCCGGCACCTCATCAAACAGAGGCAGCCCCCCGTCCACAAGCATGTAGCGTGGTATACGCTCGGGCATTGCCGCCTGACTAACTACGGTGACAAAGGCGCCCATCGAATGACCCAGCATCAGATCGACCGAGTCGATATTCAAAGCATCGAGCAGCGCCGCCATATCTCGAGCGTGTTCGGCCATACCCCACGGACCGGCTATCCCCGCACTGCCGCCACGGCCCCGATGATCCGGTGCAATCAGCTGAAACCCATCCCCCAACGCATCGGCAAGCCCCTGAAATGACAGGTGATTCGCAGTAATACCGTGAGAGCAGAGAATGCGTGGTCCGGTGTTTCCCCAGAGCCCAACATGAAACAGTCCGCCATCGACCTCGATATCGATCGTGCGATAGTCCGGCATCAACAACCCCTTATTATCGTTATCGTGACGACGATAGATTAGCCTAACGATCGTTCGTTGACAAAACAAAATATCCTCTTAGAATGTGATAAACGAACAATAAATACACTAACGATCGTTCAGGAATGCGTATGCCGGTACAAACCCATACCGCCAGCAATGTCAGACGCCTGGCCAGCGCCACTACCGCCTTGCCCGCTGACGTGGCTCCTGCCGGCCCGAAGGGCGGCATTCTGAATGTTGCACTGCGGCTGTTCGCTGAGCACGGCTACGCCGGTGCCTCAATTCGCGATATCGCCCAGGCTTGCAACCTCAAACCGGCATCGATTTACGCGCATTACGCCTCCAAGGAAAAACTACTGGCGCAGTTGCTCAATCTGGGTCACGAAGAACATTTCAAAATGGTTCAGGAAGCAGTGATTGATGCCGAGCCTGAGCCCTTTACTCAGCTCAAGGCCTACGTCTCCGGCCATGTGCGTTTCCATGCCGAATTTCCAATGTTGGCAACCGTGGTCAATCACGAGCTGCACGCCTTGTCAGCTGAAGAAGTCACGACGGCACTGAAGTTGCGCGAGCAGGCGACAAATCTCCTGATGCACATTCTGAAGCGTGGCCAGGAACAGGGTGCCTTTGCCACCGACTACGATCACTGGCTGGCCGGTGCGGCAATTGGTGCCATGGGCATACGGGTAGCCAATTGGTACTCGGAACAGCACGAAAAAAGCATTGAAGACATCGTCGACCACTATCAGCGCTTTGCCTGCCGGCTGGTTGGCACGCCCTGAATAACAGCGACCCGAAAACGCGGCACAACTAAAACAATATCTATAACAACAGGAGAAGTCGGGCATGATAAACCGTCATCGCAGATCCCCCCTCTGGCTGGCCCTAAGCGGTCTCTGCCTGCTGCCACTGATTGGCAACGCCCAGGAATCCTCCCCAGGCGGAAAAAAGCCTCGAGTGATCGAAGAAATTATTGTATCAGCGCAGAAGCGCGATGAGGCGGTACAGGATGTGCCGATTTCCATGTCAGTAATGACCGCTGAATTCATGGTGGAACAGGGTGTCACGGATTTGCGCGAAGCGCTGTTGTACGTGCCCAATGTTGCTGTAGAGCAGGCCGGCTTTTTCGCTGCACCGCGAGCACGTGGCTTCACTTTCAATAACAACAACAAGGCGTTTGAGCCGCCGCTGGGTTTGGCTATTGACGGCGTGCCCTACACGCGCATCCCTTACTTCCTCGCCGCCACTTTTGACTTAAAGCGCATGGAAGTGTTGCGCGGCCCACAGGGCACCACATTCGGCAAAAATACTACCGCCGGCCTGATTCACATACTTACCGCCGACCCCAGCGACGAGTTCACCGGCAACTTCAGCGCCCAACGCGGTGACTTCGAGCGCGAGCGCTACGAAGCCAGCTTCGGCGGCCCCTTAATTCAAGACATTGTGAATTTTCGCATCGCGGCTTTCACTGACGAGCGCGACGGATTTATCGAAAATACGACCGACGACGTAAACCCCAAAGCACAGGAAAATTTCCGCGGACACGACCGCGATGGTTACCGGCTGAAACTGCAGTTTCCGGATCTTGCGGGCGCCGACGTAAAGCTCACCTGGGAAGATGTTGATCTCACGGATTTGGGCACCGGTTTTGAAATCATCCGCGCCTCGGATGAAGTTAAGGAATACCTGCGCGCCTATGATCCCAATACCGACTTTGAAAAAGGCAACTACACCGCGTCGCTGGATGAGCAGGACGGCCGCTCGGTCAATATCAAAACCTTTAACCTGCAGGTGAACTACGACATCAGCGAATGGGGACTGGTGTTTGTAGGCGGCCACTCAGTGCTGGAGCAATCGCTGAGTCTGGATACCGACTTTACCCCAGCCCCGGCAACGCTCGGCCTCGGCGGCGATAAGTCCCCCACGACCACAGGCGAATTTCGCGTTATATCTCCACCGTTAGAAGGCCTGTTTGGCATCGAGAGCCTGTTCGGCGCCGATCTGGGAAGCAGCGACTTCGTCGCCGGCGTGTTCTATCAGGACAGACAAATCAACGACAGCTACTTCCGCTTCATTTTCGATCTTCCATCGTACTTGGGCTTGATTGCAGCCGCAGGCTCTGACGATTCTGCCCTGGCCTACTCCCTCCTGCCCAACCTGGGCGAAGACCAACTGGTCGAAGACTTCACCCAAACTTTCGAGCAGGAGGCCGAATCCAAGGCTGTATTTGCTGAGTTCAAATGGCACTTTCTGCCGGAGTGGACTGCACAGGTGGGTATGCGCAATGGCACCGAGACGAAGGTTGGCGAGTGGAAACAGTTCTACAACCAGTCGCAACCGGCCGTCGTATTGCCTCAGGCGGGCATTCAGGAATTTGAGGCTCGCCGCGAACAAGAAGATACCCAGTTTCAGCACAAAATCTCGCTCAATTGGCAGCCAACGGAAAACATCAGTCTCTTCCTGCATCGCGCTGAAGGTGTAAAAGGCGGCGGCTTCAACGCTTTTGCTTTCCGCGGGGTTGAGGATGAACTGGTTTTCTACCCCGAATTCACAACCGAATGGAGCTTCAATGCCAAAACCAGCTGGCTGGACAATACGCTCAACGCCAACCTGTCCATTTTCCGCATGGATGTCGACGACTTCCAGGTGCTGAGCCGCGCTCCGGAACGCACCACCATCGGCATAGGGGTAACGCTGGTTAAAAATGCGGCTGAAGCTCGCTCGCAAGGCGTTGAAGGTGACATTCAATGGCTGGTAAATGATTGGTTCACGCTGATCGGCACCATCGGCTACAACGAAACGGAATACCTCAACTTCACTGACAATGAATGCCCTCCGGACAAAACCGATGACCCAAACTGTGGTGACGCCTCTGGCAAATCCTTTCCTTTCGCGCCGGAGTGGAACAACACCCTCACTGGTCTAGTGCGCCTGCCGATTTCCAACACCGGACTGGAATTCACCGCCAGCGCTACCATCGAACAGTTTTCTGAACAGTTGCTCGATGTGGACCTGGACGAACGCAAACTACAAGAAGGCTTTGAACGCTATAAGGCCAGCCTTGGTATTGCTCACCCGGCTCAGGGCTGGAGCTTGAAAGTCATTGGGGAGAATCTTAGCGACGAAGCTACCGGCATCCGCCAGGGCGATCTGTTCTCCGGCGTATTTGTTGAAATTGCCGAGCAGCCGCGCACGCTCTATGCGCAATTTGATTGGCGGTTTTGAGGTCTGATTCATGCTGGCGCGCCTTCTGCTTCTAGCCACTGCGTTGCTCTCGCTGACTGCCTGCAATGGCTCTTCGAGCTCATCGGGTGGCAGCCCAGCCAACACGCAAGCTGCGTCTTTCAAGCAGTTTCGTTTTGAACAGGACGGCCTGCCATCACGGGACTACTTCGTGTACGTTCCTGCTTCATTGCGGGCCAACGCGCCCTTGGTGGTTTATCTGCATGGATGCAACCAAAATGCCCAACAGGCTGCCATTGGCACCCGCTGGAACGAAGCTGCTGAACGCTTTGGCTTTGTGGTGGTTTATCCGGAGCAGAAAAATCCCAACAACGAAGAAGAGCCCGCAGACCAGACCAACGGCCATCTCAATGACGGCAATGGCATCAACTGCTGGAACTGGTTTCGCCCCGAGCACTTAAATCGCGACGAGGGCGAACCGGGCACCATCGCGGGTATAACGCACGAGGTGATGGCGCGCGCTGATATCAGTATTGATCCGAACCGGGTTTACCTCAGCGGAATGTCGGCCGGTGGAATTATGGCCAGCACCATGGGGGCCACCTACCCGGAACTGTACGCAGCTATTGCCGTGGTTGCCGGTTGCGGTTACCCGGCCTGTGGCGACCCCACCGGTAGCGCCGCCTATCAGGCGATGGGAAATCATGCCCGACGCCTGCCGGTCATTCTGTTTCACGGTACAGCCGATGAAATTGCGCCCATTGCCATGGGCGAAGATGCACTGCGTCAGTGGCTCGGTGCCAACGATTGGAGCGACAATAGTCAACCCGATCAATCGGTGCCCGCCACGCCAGCCCAAACCTACAATGTTGGCTTTGATGAAAGCCTGTTTGCCAATGTGGGCAATGAGGGCGACACCTGTATTCGCAATCAAAACTCACCCTGTATCGGCGGCGTCTTCGCCTTTGCAAGCTACCCCACGACCATAGAACGATACGCAGATGCCAACGGCTGCCCACTCATCGATTTCTGGGTGATCCACGGCCTCACGCACAACTACCCCGGCGGCAACCCAGAGGGCAATTTTGTTGACCCCATAGGCCCAGATATTACGCTGGCCAGCGTCAATTTTTTTCTGGCCAACCCGAAAAACAGCGTCTTTGAACGCGGCGAACTCGACTGCAACGCGTTGCTGCAGTAAACCAATCTATAAAAGAGGGAACCATGCTGCAATCTACCATGATGAATATGCCGCTCACCCTGAACAGTATTCTTGATCGCTGCGGATCACTGTTCGCGGATGTCGACATCATCTCCAACACCCCCGACAAACAGCTGCACAAAACCAACTATGGCGAGGTAGCCCGGCGCGCACGACAACTTGCCAGTGCGCTCCAAAAAGCCGGCGTAAAACCCGGCGACCGGGTAGCCACGTTGATGTGGAACCATTACGCCCACCTGGAATGCTACTTTGCGATACCCAGCATCGGAGCTGTGATTCACACCCTTAATTTGCGACTGCACGGCGACGATATCGCCTACATTGCCAACCACGCCGAAGATCGCATCCTGATCATTGACGATATATTACTGCCACTGTTTCGGGAGTTCGAAGATCAGGTCAGTTTTGAGCGTATCATCGTGCTCAACTATGGTGGTGAGCCGCACACGCATGAAGATTATGAAGACTTTCTGAGTAGCGGTAATGCACAGCCGGAAGCTGTCGATATCGATGAGCACTGGGCCTGCGGCATGTGCTACACCTCAGGCACCACCGGCAAACCCAAGGGCGTACTTTACGGCCATCGCTCATCCGTATTGCACGCGATGGGCTTTGCTCTGCCCGACGCCGGCAATCTTTCTTTTCGCGACACGATCTGCCCGGTAGTGCCCATGTTTCACGCCAAAGCCTGGGGCTTGCCCTACGCTGGCGCCATGGTCGGTGCGCGCCAGGTACTGCCCGGCCCCCATCTCGACGCGGAAAGTCTACTCGACCTGTTTAGCCAAACCGGGGTGAACTTCACCGCCGGAGTGCCCACTATCTGGATGCGTGTTTACGAATCACTGACCCGGGAACCCACGCGCTGGTCGCTAAGCGAAAACTTGCGGTTGTTTGTCGGCGGCTCTGCGACGCCTTCCTCCCTGATCGAAAACTTCAGATCACTGGGCATGACCTTGCAGACGGTGTGGGGCATGACCGAGACCTCACCCATTGCCAGCGTGTCCACCATGCGCCCTGAAATTGACGCGCTGGACACTGACGAACAGAAACGCTACCGAGCACGGGCTGGAATTCCACTGCCACTGGTGGAACTCCGCGTGCAAACCGACGACGGCGAGCTTGCAGACTGCGATGGCAAAACGGTGGGCGAATTACAGGCCCGCGGCCCCTGGATTACCAACAGCTACTACAACCGGCCCGATGCCGCAGACAGCTTTACCGACGACGGCTGGTTTTGCACTGGCGATGTCGCAGCGATTACGCCACTGGGCTATGTACAGATATCGGATCGCACCAAAGACCTGATCAAATCCGGTGGTGAATGGATAAGTTCGGTCGACCTGGAAAACGAACTTATGGCTCATGCGGACATAGCCGAGGCCTGCGTCATTGCCGTGAGCCACCCCAAGTGGATGGAACGGCCGCTGGCCGCCGTGGTTAAGAAGCCGGGAGCAGAAATTTCCGACACGGCAGTAAAGGACCACCTGCGCCAGAAATTCGCAAACTGGTGGATTCCTGATGCGGTGGTATTTGTCGACGAGATTCCCAAAACCTCCACCGGAAAATTCATGAAACTGAGATTGCGGGAACAGTTTGCCGATTGGCACTGGGATTAGTTTCGAAGGGAAGAGCTAAAGAAAAAGCCGGGCACAGGCCCGGCTTCTCCGTCTGAAATGGCGCGACTCGGTCAGTGCAGGGCTGATTCCTTACGCGCTGGCTCAGCATCAACATCCGCAAAGATAGATGTCACCGACTCGCTGCTGCCCTTACCATTAGTCTTGGCAGCTTTGCGAACCGGAGCCTTGGCCGGCGGTTTGGCCTTGCTTGCTGGCGCAGGCTTGGCGGTGTTCTCCGCCTGCTTCACTTCAGCCGCAACCGACGAGACCGCCTCCAGCTGCTTTTTACTGGCCTGCTTGCGCTTGCTGGCACTGGTCTTCACAGCCTTGGCTTTACGCGGCGGTGCCTTTGGCGCCGGCGCTGTCGCCTTGGCCTTCTTGGCTGCGCTAGCTGCCACACGCGGCTTTTTCACCAGCGGCGCAACATTATCCTTCACTTGTTCAGCAGCTTCTTCATCACTGCGACGATTCAGGGCCGCCTCCTTCAGTTCTTCGAAGGTTTCGTACATGAAGCCCACAAAGGTCGAGGGATCAGACACCGTATCGCGATCTGCCAACAACGAGAGCGTCAGCAAGCCATTGGACGTAAAGGCCAGATTGAATATCCCCATACCTGGCGTTAACAGACCCATGCCGTAATAGCGCACCATCTTCGCGCCAGCGGTGTACAGCGGGAAGGGAGGCCCGGCAACGTTGGACACCACACCGGAAATGTTAGCCGGCACGTGGCGGGTCAACTGGTTGTTGATATACATGTTGATGAAAGGCTTGGTCAACGCTGGCGAGAACATGCCGGTCACTTTCAATGCATCCACCAAGGGTGAGGACTCGCCGTGGGATTTAGCATCGGACGAGCTCTTCATGATTGCCCGCAAACGCTCCAGGGGGTCCTTGATATGGGTGTGCAGCTCCAGAAACACCGAGCCGATCTGGTTGTTGTCTTCAGTGACACCACGGCGGGTACGCATGTTCAATGGTACCGATACCGCCAGGCTCTTTTCTGGCAGCTCGCCAAGGTTATCAAGGTAGCGACGCATCGCCCCTGACACAATCGCCAGCACCACGTCATTGACCTTGCAGTCAGCCGCATTTTTGACGGCCTTTATTTCTTCCAGCGAAAATTCCGCTGCATCAAAGGCTCGGTAAGGTCCAACCGGCTTGTTAAAGCGGGTTTTGGGCGCGCTGATCGGCGGCATGGGTATTTCCTTGCGCGCCAGCCCCAGCGCAAACTTGCCAATATCTTTGGCAAGACCGGCAGCACCCTTGGCCATTTTGAATGTATTTTTCACCTGGTTAACAGTGGCAGCAGCGGCCAGATAACCCGGGGTCGGCGGCGTATCAACCGTTATGGTTGTGCGCTCGGTATTTAGCTTGGGGTTGGGTTCCAGATCATGGATGGCCGACATAAAGGAGGCGCCACCCGCGCCATCCACCAGCGAGTGATGCATCTTGGTGTAGATGGCAAACGCGCCCTCGGGCACATCGACAATATTGTCCAAGCCCTCAATGATATAGACCTCCCACAGCGGGCGAGACATATCGAGCGGTCGCGCGTGCAAACGCGACACCAGAATACAGAGCTGGCGCCAGTCACCCGGTTTGGGCAGGGCGATGTGGCGGATATGAAATTCCACATCAAAATTGGCATCCTGAACCCAGTACGGCCGATCGAAACCGCCGGGGGTGTGCACCAGACGAGCACGGAAAATGGGCTGTTTAAGCAGACGTTGCTCGAAATTCGCGATTACGCCCTTGAAACGGACAGACCCGCCCGGTGCCGTCGACTGATCATAAATTCCAAGCCCGCCAATATGTTGCGGTGTATGTGGATGCTCCAGGTTTACAAATGCTGAATCAATAATTCCGAGTTGTTTCATAGCGCCCTGCCAAAAATTCCTTTTATTTTGTCGCTTCCAAGACCGACGAGATGCTTATTGAGCAATGCTGACTCGCGCCAACGCGAAGTAGACTGCGGATTCAATAATGCGGGTATTTTTCAAATCTGATTACTAAGTCATTGGAACCTAGCAATGTTACATTTGATCGTATCAGAGACATTGTAGCTGATAGCTGGAAGCTTAGATCAATTTTCCACCGTTAGTTCTACCGAAAAATTTGACACACATCAACGGCGCCAACGATCCCTTGCAACTGCGCACAAACTGCGCGGATATCCCACCAAAAAGTTCAAAGCAAATACGGTGCCAGCGCTAATTCAGCAGGTAGGCATCAATACAGAAGAAAGCAGCACGTTTTTGGGGCGCGCCACGAAGGCTCGCCCCAAAGAGGTGCTTTATTGGCCGGAGATATGTTTGGCTGCTTGATAGGCAAACGTCATGGCTGGCCCAAGGGTTGAACCCGGACCGGGATAGGTCGGCAATACCGCCGCCGAGCAATTGCCCACAGCGTAAAGCCCCTCAACCCAACTGCCATCTTCACGCATTACCTGCGCGTTGGGGTTGGTGGCCAAACCACCCTGCGTGCCAAAATCCCCCGCATCGAGCCGGATAGCGTAGAACGGCGCCTCGTCGATCGCGCCCAGGCAGGGGTTGGGTTCAAAACGCGGGTCACCATAGTAGCGGTCGTAGGCAGAATCCCCACGCTGAAACTCTGGGTCTTTGCCGTCTTTGGCGTACTGGTTCATGTTGGCAACCGTCTTTTCCAGGTTATCCGCATCGATACCCAGCTGCTCGGCCAATTCGCGTACCGTGTTGGCCTTACCCACCAGCTTGGTTTCAAACCACTCCTTGGGAATAGTCCAATCCGGCTTCAGGGACGCCGTCATCAGCGGGCCGACGATGTAATCCCGGCGGAAGCGCGCATCAAACACCTGATACATCGGCGAGCATGGCGTTTCTTCTGAATGGGCCTCATAGAGGTCTTTCTGGAAGGCCATGTAATTCTGTGATTCGTTAGCAAAGCGTTCACCGCGCATGTTTACGATGCAGGAGCCCGGATAAGACTTCTCCATTACGCTCAAACGCGGCGCCGGCTCGCCCGGCACGGAAATGGTGGTACACCACCAGGCGCCGCTCATCAGGCGGGTGGCCGCCCCCAAGCGCAGGCCTTCGCGAATGGCGTCACCGGTATTGCCCGCTACCCCGCCGCTCCAGCTGGTATCCGTGGGCGCAGGCAGGTATTGCTCGCGCATTGCCTGATTTTTCTCAAAGCCACCAGCGGCCAGCACCACACCCTTGCGCGCTTGAATGCGCTGGGTTTTACCGTCTTTGGTAATGACGGCGCCAATTACCTTGCCGTTTTCATCCACCAAAGACTCCATAGTGGTCTCGGTCCACAGCGGAATGTTGCGCTCTTTCAGCGAGTACCAAAGACGAGCCACCCCCGCCGCACCCGTACAGATCTGACGGCTGCGCGAATGGCCGCGCAGTAGCCAGAGAAAATCGAGGTAATAGCTGGCCAGCAATTTCATGGTCAGCTTAACCCAGCCCGGCGCCTGCACAGTCAGCAGGGCAGCCTCCACCTGCGTAAAATAAATGCGGTTGAACAGCCGCATCATATGATGGGTGGGGCGCAGTCGTTTAACATCGTCGCCCAGCAGCGAGGAATCGAACCGCGCCGGCTCCATGGAGCGATGACCGGTGCGCGAGCCTTCCACATTGGTGTAATAATCCGGGTAATGCTCCAGCGATTCATAGCGCATGTGGGTGCGCTCGTGCATGAAGTCGACCATTTCCGGGGCGACCTGCAAATAGGTATCAATCATTTCCTCGGGTACATCGCCCTCGGGAATGGTACTCATCAGATACTTTTTGGCATCTTCAAAAGAATCCTGAGCGCCGGCAGCTTTTGCATAGCGATTGCAGGGAATCCAGACACCACCGCCCGACGTGGCACTGGTGCCGCCCACCA
Organism: Litorivivens sp.; assembly: GCF_057445395.1. Classification (NCBI taxonomy): domain Bacteria; kingdom Pseudomonadati; phylum Pseudomonadota; class Gammaproteobacteria; genus Litorivivens; species Litorivivens sp. The sequence continues at coordinate 14,354 of NZ_JBVBUV010000033.1, read as the reverse complement.
GGCCTGACTTTTCGATGACGAGTACATCTTGCGTACCCATTTCATAACAGGCCAGTGCAGCGGTCAGGGCTCCATTACCGCTGCCCACCACCAGTACGTCGACACTGTGATCCCATTGTTGTTCTGCGCTCATGAGTGACTATCCAACCTGCTTGTCTGCTGCAGCTTCCGGCACCGCTAAAAAGGCCAGTAACTTGCTGTGAAATTCCGGTGCCGCCTCGCGGTGTACAAAGTGCCCCACACCGGGGTAACTCACCAGCTCAAAGGGGCCACTGCAGGCCTCAGCGGTGTTGGCAAAGACTTCCGGGCCAATGCTGCCATCCGCTTCACCCACAAACCAGAGCGCCGGCACCGTGGTTATTGTAGACATCACATCATAAACGTCGCGGCTGGCACCCCGAATCATCCGTCTGTAGTAGCCGAGTGCGGCCTGGAGCCCGCCGGGGGCAGCCAGCGCGGCTTTGAGCGGCGACAGATCGTACTTATTTACCGGCCAATTAGGCGACCACGCCCGGTAGAGACGATCGATAAAGGCAAAATTGTTTCTCGCCACCCGTTTTTCAGGCAGCCAGGGCAGTTGGAAAAACCAGACATACCAAGATCGCCGCAGCTGGGCAAAAGAGTTAGCTGTCGCCGCCATGTGCGGTACCGCGATGACCACCAGTTTTGACACCTTCTCCGGCGCGATATTGGCCGCCGTGTAGGCCGCAAAACCGCCCCAATCGTGGCCGATCACAATGGCGCTTTTCTCGCCCAACGCGTCAATCAGCGCCAACGCGTCGCGCGCCAGGGTAGTGATGGCGTAATCGCCATCCGCAGGTATTTCACTGGGATAATAGCCACGCATAAAGGGTGCAACGGCACGGTAGCCGGCTGCGGCCAGCACCGGCAGCAGCTCATCAAATGAATGGGCAGTATCGGGAAATCCGTGCAGACAAAGCACCAGCGGGCCGCTGCCCTGCTCAAGATAGGCTAGCTCGATACCGTTTACAGATAGACGTTTGTAGCCTGTGCCATTTTGCATGCTAGGTCGACTTGATGTTTTTGACTTTGCGCGCCCGCTGCTTTTTTGCCGGCGCTACTTTGGCTTTCCCGCTGGGCGGCTTCCCCGGGCTATTCGCCGAGGTGTTGGCTACCCTACTTTTGCCGGCAGCCGACTTGCGCGGCTTGCGGCCACTATCGCGCGCCTGTAACCAGTCCGCGGCCTGCGCCCAGACAGCCTGCTGGGCACGGCTACCGAGAATCACCCCCATATGGCCGCCCGGTGACACGTAAAAGGCTTTGTCACTGCTGGCCACCACATCCATGATGCGCTCGGCAATCGACGGGGGCACCAGTGAGTCGGTCTCACCAGCAAAAACCAGCAAAGAGCACTGTATTTTATTAAGCTCGGCCAGCTTGCTGCCAATTTCTATTTCACCCGTGGCCAACTTGTTATCAACGGCAACCTTGACCGCCATATCCTGCACCACCCCCCCCGGATACAACAGCATGTTATTAAGGTAGTCAGAGGTGGTGGTGTGCGATTCCACAAATTCTCTATCCCACAACCGCGTAATCAAATCCCAGTAGCTCGTGACGCTGCTGAGCGGGTCGGTCAGCTTGAACGCAAGCGTGGTGAGCCACGGCGGCGCGCTCAGTACCGACGGGTCGAGCACATGCAGCCGAAAATCGGTATAGCGCCGGATCATTTGTGCCGGCACATTCAAGGCCTGGGCAACACCCGTGGCAAGCCCACCACCGCGTAAATCGATTGGGCTGGCCACGGTCACCAGATTTTTCACCTGCGGATCTTTGGTCAACCCCATATAAAGAAGACTGATCAGCCCACCCATACACCAGCCCATCAGGGAGATTTCCTTGCAGCCGGAGTGACGACGGATTTCTGCCAGCGCTTCACCCATCATGGTCTCAGCGTAATCTTCCAGTCCCAAGTGCGCATGTTTCTTTTTGGGTTTACCCCAATCGATCAGGTAGGTTTTGAAGCCGCAGGCCGCCATATATTTCACAAGGCTGCGATGCGGCAACAGGTCAAAAGTTTCAGTGGTAACCCCCAGCGGCGGCACCAGCACCAGCGGTCGCTTGAACTGTTCCCGGCGAATGGGCATGGTCGAGCCGTCCGCCAGCTCAATCTCATCTTCGTCGGGTAAACCGTAGTAGCGCACCGCCATTGGGTCGCCGTCGTAAACCAGCTCAAACCAGGTATGTCCCGATTTCACCAGATTGTTACGTCTAAACAACCAGTCAAAGCCGTTGCCCGCCGCCTGGGCAACACGCTGATTGGTTGCCAGGCCCTGATCAAGCAATCGTTTCGCCAGTGGGTTCATATGCTAGCCTCCAACTGCTCCAGCGCCAGCCCCATATACACGGCCACACGCTGCAAATGCGGCAGCGTATCACGAGCGCCAATCAAACCAATACTGACAGCGTCATCATAATAATTGGACGTGACGGCAAGTGCAGTTCCCGGCATCAACAGCGACAGATTGTGTAGCGCCACCAGCTCGGCACCCGCCAGATAGCGCTTGCCGATCGGCCCCGGCATATTGATAAAGGAAAGGTTAAACATGGCAGGCATCCACGGCTGAGCGCCCGCGGCCTGGGACGCAATAAACGGCGCACTCGCCGCCAGGCTGTATGCCATACGCAATTCTGGAGCCACATCAGCCAGATGTGCCAGTGCTGCACGGTAGGATTTATCAACCGCTGCATAGCGCGCCAGGGGATCAGCCTCATCACTGGCCAGGCTGACAAACGCAAGACTGAAATCCGACAAATAGACACGGCTTTGCGGTACCGCTGCCACCAGCGGCTCGTCTGGCAAGGCATTAAATTCCTTGAGGAAGCGACGCAGCGCACTACCACAGAGATACAGCAGGGTTACCGTATCATCACAGCCGCCCAGCTTCCGGGTAAGCTCCGATACCGTTTTCTGGTCGTAGCGCTGGGTGGCAAACCGCCGCTGCCTATTGACAGGCCCGTTCAGGGCAGTACGCGGCGCGCGGTAGGGAACAGCGAGGGTTCTATCCCGACGAATCCCCGCGCCCACCAGCCGAGTAATGGCCTTACCGAGCCCGGTAGCGGCAGCCACTGGATCTTCCCACGCTTCAATCTGCGGCACGTCGTTTATCGAATCGGCATCTATACAGCAATGCCAAGGCGGCGTTATTTCACTATCGCCTTTGCTTTGCGCAAGAAAGGTATAGAGCACTTCCGCGCCCCCAGCCACATCAAGCAGTGCCCGGTGAACCTTAATATAAAGGGCGAAACCATTCCCCTCTAGCCCTTCGATAAGAAAGCACTCCCACGGTGGGCGCTCCATATCCAACAGCTGACTGTGAAGACGAGACACCAAGACCCCTAACTCGCGTTCGCCGCCCGGGGCTGGCAAACCAATTTGCCGGAAATGGTGGCTCAGATCCACAGACTGGCATTCCTGCCATTGCGTTTTTATAACCCAACGACTGAGCAAGCGACTATTCCATGGAAATACCACGTCGCTCTGACGGCGAAAATCAGCCGCCAAATCGGCCATAAAGGTTGAGCTGGCGTTTGCTGGTATCTGAAAACGCAGTAATACCCCGATATGCATCGGAGTATCGTCAGACTCCAGCGACATCATACTGGAGATAATAGCTGGTACCTTGCCGCGACTCATGGCGAAATTCCAAAACTGCGATCAATAAAAGCATGCATATCCTGCAGATAATGCGATTGCTGCAAGTGAAGCAGATGATTACCGGGAAACCAGTGAATGCGACTGCCCTGCCAGTGTTCGTGCAGCAAACGCACGAACCGCGGCGAGGTAAAGCGATCACCTGCACCGCTTATTATAAACAAGCGGTCGGGCGAAATTTTAGGTTGGTAGGTAAGCGGGCTATGCAGCGCCATGCAATGCCGCATGTCTGCCATGGTGAGATCACCCAACGCAAACAGCAATTGGGACACCGGTGCCACGGGCTGCCATTGCAGGGCCATATCCACCGGTGCTACCACCGGCGAGTTGGGGATGGCAAAGGACAAACGATCGTCGACGCAGGCCAGCAACGCTGAGAGGTACCCGCCAAGCGAAACACCGGACACGCCTACCTGCGGAGCGCCATGTTCAAACAGGTAATCAAGCCATATCCGCGCGTCGTAGATACCCTGCAACATCGCCTCATTGGTGCCCGCCAGACCATTGGTATAAAAGCCGATGCCACTGACAGGGTGTTCAATATCCGCGCGAGGCCCATGAAACGGGAGGGTCATCATCAGCACGTCGTAGCCCTGATCGTAGAGCTCGGTAAGCGAAAACCACCAGCTGTTAACCCGGTAGTTGTCTAACGACTGGCCGTGAATATACAGCAGCGTCGGGCGCGGCTGTTCGTGCCTCATATGCAGTGCGTACGCCCTGCGGTTGCGCGAATGCTTATTGTAGGTGTCAGCCAGGGCCGGGTTCAGAGGCTCATAGGGCGATTCGAAGCTGAGGTATTGGCAGTTGATACCCTTGGGGTTATACCGCCGGTGCCGTGAAAACATCGACGGTGACTGTTCAATCACTTTCACTTTCGGTGGCTTGACAAAATTTTCCGACACGTCAGCCCGGTCGGCAAACGGCGCGTAGTAACGCAACAAAGTATTCTGTTCGTCCAGCTTGCCCTTGCCCAGAAACATGGGCGCCAGCGCCGAGCACACCATCGTGCCAAGGCCGGTGCGGGCAACGCGATCGAGCGCTGCCGTCGCGGCAATACTTACCAACTTCTGGCGATTAATATCTGTATGGTCGGATTGGCGTTCAGCCTCAGCCTGAAGCTGATCCCACCAGTGAACAGTTGAATCTGATGCGGTCACAATGCGCCCTCTTGTTTTTATCGGGTGCACTCACTCTAACACGGTTTTGAAAGGGGCTTTAACCCCGAGCAAACTGCCCCTGATTTAACGCCCTTCATCACCGAGGTAACTGGCTAGAACCTCCCGCCACTGGTCTTCCGCCAACACTGACAAAATAGCCTGATTAAGTGGCTCTCGCAGCGCACTGCCCTCAGGCAGGGCAAAAGCATAGTCCTGTCGTTCGAAGGTATTGGGCAGCACTTGTATTCGACGCGGATAGTCCTGAATAGAGAGATATTTAAGAATGGGCGCATCATAGACCAAGGCGTCTGCCTCGCCAGTTGCAACCGCATTGACTGCTGCCGGCAGGTCCGCCCTCGGCATAAAACCAATGCCGCGTTTCTCCAAAAACTCAGCACTCGCGGAATCAGCAACGCCCACAACTCGCACCTTGGGCAAGTCGTCGACCCCGCGCACCGCACTACCCAATTGGCTTACCGTGAGGCTGGTGGCAATAGCCGCGGTAAAGCTGGAAATAAGAATAATGGCTGCAAACATCCAGACCAAACCGACAACGCGCCCCCAGAAAGTCGTCGGGGCTTTATCACCATAACCCACGGTAGTCATAGTAACCGCCGCCCACCAGAAACTTGCACCGATGCCCTCGGCCGTCCCACCACCGAACTGCTCGGCATTGCTGCGCCGCTCAGCCAGCCACAGCAATACACCGACCACCAGCAGCAGCGCGCCCAGGGCAGCCAGTGCCGCGAGAAATTCCCAGGAAAATACCCGCTTCACCGCCGCCCACACTGCGTTACCCTGTTTGGGGACAGCTATGGCCAATCCGGTGGTGTGGAAGGGATGGGTAAAATCAATACGCTTTTCGCGGCTCGCTGTTACTGTCAGAGCGGCCGCCGAGACGTCCAGCGTTCCGTCCGTCAGACCGTCAATCAAGCCGTTCAGATCGGTTTCGCGGAACTCATAACGCAACCCGAGCTTGTCGGCAGCCCGTTGAAACAACGCAATACTCAAACCGCCAAGTTCGCCCTCGCTGTTGCGCACTACAAAAGGGGGGGCCAGTTTAGTGCCAACAATCAGGGTTTCGCTGTTCGTCGCCGATTGCGCCACCCCCAGCAGGGGCCAAAGTAACACCAGACCTATCAGATACTTTTTCACGCGAGTCTCCCCCGATTGGTGGTTATCATAGGAAGACTACAAAAAATTGCGGTCTGCGTCGAAGCGCAGATATGGCAATAGTGCGCGAGCAAGCGTATATGTCAGCCTTCCAGGCTAATCACTACGGCTGCACTATAGGCTTTCCAGTAAACGGGAATCACATAGGAACGTAAGGCTTTTGGTAGATGAATACCCTCCGGAACGCCAGTGACAACAACAGGCACAGAAATCATAAACTCGCTACCAAAATGACCGCGCGCATTGCCTGACAGCGTATTGGCCACCTCCCCAACGACGTCCAGCAGGTTTTCCTGCGCCATATCGTCTTCACCCATGGACAACAACAGATGCCGCAGGAGAGCTCGCGGGGCGCTGAAGTAAACACACCCTTTGCGGGCACCGGAAATTCCAATGATCCCTGTGTAATCGAACAGCGCTGGTGCGCTTTCGCTATCCAGATACGGAGTGCCTACCTTTACCGGGTCATCCGCAGTGCACTCGAAGTAGTTCACTACCGCATCAATAAATACACTGAGATTTTCATCATTCATGAGAGTCATCCATTACTTCTTCGAGCGCGCGGCTCAAATCATCTTCGGTAAAAGGCTTACAGAGAAAGCCCCTTGCGCCGAGCTGCAGCGCCTGAATGCCTGTCGCTTTATCTTTAAGCGCCGAGACCACCAGAATACGAATATCCGGTTTACGAGATACCAGCTCCGAGATGCAATCCAATCCATCCATCTCCGGCATGGTCAGATCCATGGTAACCACATCCGGCTGCCAAACATCCAAGCCTTCAACGGCCTTTTTACCGTTACTGGCGCTACCCACCACTTGAAAACGCTCGTTATTTTGGCTGCGCGCCACCTTGCGACGAATCACATTGGAATCGTCTACGATCATGAGTCGATACATAGTTAATCCTTAGGCTGCACTGAGTACCGCATCGCCAGCGAGAGCCGAGTCAGACACCTCACCCGGCAGCGTAATCACAAACTGACAGTAGCGGCCTGGCGAACTGCCAATGGAGAGGCGACCACCCAACGCGTTGATCTTGCTCCGCACTACATCCATACCCACACCTCTGCCCGCGTCTGCACCAACCTCTCTACAGGTAGAAAAGCCAGGCTCAAAAATCAGGGACAATAACTGTTTGTTATCCATGCATTCCAGATCCGTCTCCGTGCGGAGGCCTGCTTCCATTGCCCGGCGGCGAATGGCCTTGTAATCAAAACCCGCGCCATCGTCGCGCACTGTCAGCTCAAGGGAACCGCCGGCCACCTCAGCCAGGCGAACATCAATACGGCCAAGCTCCGCTTTATTGGCATCGCGACGGTCTGCCGGCTTTTCAATTCCGTGGGCTACCGCGTTACGAATCATCTGAATACATACCTGGTTTATCACCTCGAGCCGTTCACTGCTAAGGGATAGCTCGGCCAATCCGCTGGCCACCAGATGTACTTTTTTACCAGCGCGTTCGGCACAGCTGTTTGTCAGATCATATAGATGCGCCCAACTTGGCACCGCGCTCTGCCCTTGCGGTATATCTGCAAGACCACCAATACGAGCAATCAGCTTCTGAACAGACTCGGTATAAGCCATCAAACGATTTAGCTTTACGGTCAGCGGTAGAAAGTCGTTACCTGAAAGATTGGGTTTATCACGCAACTGCGCCAGTTCCGCCTCAAACTGATGGGCCATAAGGGCAAAGTTCTCCAGCGTCAGTGCACTGGCCTCACCTTTGAGGTTATGAATATCATTAAAAATACGGCGAACTTTATTTTGCAGAACATGTTGATGGCCAGGTCCTTGCTGTCTTAGCGGCTCACGCAGCACCGCATTAATGCGGTTATAGCTGGCATGGGCATTATCAATAAACATCTGCAGTACCTTGGGATCTGCATGCAGAATATTGGTCAGTATTTCGAGCTGCTGCTCGCTCTCGCCTCGGCTCGCCTCTAGCTCTTGGGCCAAATTCACTTGCTCAGTAATATCATTAACTGTAACCAGCACATGAGCAATCTTGTTCTGTTCATAAACTCGCGCAAACTGGAAACTGATGTACTTTGTGGTATAGCTACCGTCCTTTTGCGGCAGGTTTATCTGAAGCCTGTCAAGTGGATTGAGATCGCGAATCAGCTTTTCCTTCACTTTCGCGCTAAACAAAAGCCCCACAAACTCACGCGTAGTATGTAAATCCTTTTCGGTTACCAACCGTTTCAATAACTCATTGAGGCTTCTGCCGGCAATATCGTTCCGCCCAAAAATGTCGCTTAATTTTTGCGAGTGCTGACCTCCAATCACAAGATCTTCATCCAACAGGAACAAGCCCTCATTTACCGTATCGAGAATTTCTGTGGTTTCGCGACGAGCAAGCTCAATACGGCGATCACCCTCGCGCAGCTGCGCAATAAAATGCAAAATAATGAAGATAAAGTTACATACGGCCAGCGTAATACCTATCGTTTGAATTAGGCGTAACCGTGTGGCTTTAGCTGTGGCCAGCGTCTCCAATCGAACGGTTAAATCGTTCATGGTTTTCAGCAGCGTAAGATTGTGCTCGCGTGCGTAGTCAATCGCAGTTTGCAAGGCAGGTAGAAATTGCATTGGATCGCCGCGCGCTGCCATCAACGCGTCAATATGCCCACGGTAGGGCTGCCAAACCCGCTCGGCGGCGTTTATCGCAGCCATTGCAGTCTCATCAACAACCGGCGGCAACGTAACCTGACCAACGCCTGCGCCCTTGGCCGTACCACCGAATTTAAAAGCATTGAGAGTTGAATCAAAAAGGTCGCGTGTGGTTTCCAGTTCTACGAGAGCGCTCTCTGCACTGTGCTCTTTACCCAGCAAATAATCACCATCAAGCAACGACTTGGTCATGCGCTGCGACAACATACGCTGCCGTCCCGCCAGGTTTACCGCAATTGCGTCGTCAGCGATTTCATACGAAATGTAAAAATTTAGTGTGAGTACCGATGCATCCAGCAATAAGAAAAGAGCAATTGACGCAATGATGCCACGGTACTTCCCATAATCGAGGCGAGTCATAACAAATCTCCCGAGGTGCGGCCCCATTGCCGCCAAACCCTGCCAGAGCAATTAGCGGGCCAAGGTGAGAGATGCTTTCATTTTACGGTGTGAATGACTGACTTTAGTGGAAAACAGCGATCAGTGAATTGATACGGTGCAGTTAGTGCGCCAGCATGTAGCAGACACCACGACAGCGCGCGCTGCTTTTCGGGGCGTGCGCGCCAATAGGTGTCAACGCGATGTCAACGGTTGCGCTTCTGCCTGGTTTTGACGCCGCGCTTTTTCCGCTGCGCGTTGACGCTGGGGGCGGCGCTTAATCCAAAGCGTGACACCAGTCACCGCGAGCAGCAGTGGGCTGAGCCCCAAGACACACCAGAGTATACGGCTAGGTAAGCCAGCAAAATCGCCGAAGTGCAGTCGCCGAAATGAATCGAGTGCTTTTGCACCTAGGTCAGCGTCCCGGATATCGTAGACCGAGACCAGCTCACCGCTTTGCGCATTAAATGCCACGCTGCTCGCATACTGACTCAACAGCGGATTGACGCTGTCCACGTCGCCAAAAAAGCGAATTGCCGCGCCGGGCTCCCAGGGCAGAGAAATATAAGTGGCAGCAAACCCCTGCAGTTCGCGCTCACTGCGATCATGCAGTGCCTGTAGCGAGAGATCATCGTTGTACAACCGATTTTGCATAGCGTAATGCGCCTCGCCACCGGCGTGCTCCTCAAGCTCATGGGCAAAATGTGTGAGGTTCCAATATGCGCCCGTAAAACCAAGGACCAGCAATACGGGCGAAGCATAGACGCCCACTAGCTTATGCAGGTCGCTGAAGTACAACACGAGCCGAGCTTTGCGTCGCAGGGTAAACAGATTGCGCCAGAAATGGCGGTGCATCCAGATACCGGTAATGCCTAGCAAACACAACACCACCGCGACCAATCCGCTAAGCAGCAACCCAGTGTCATGTAGCAGCAGTGTGTAATGCAGCTCCAGCAGCCAGTCGGTGAAATAGTGCGTGGTGGATACCACTGGCGCCAGCAGTTCGGCCCGGTATTGATCCATCAGGATATATGACCAGTCGCTGCTGCCATGCTGCATCAGATAAATCAGGTCTGCCCTGGCAGGATCCTCAAACAGCGCCCATCCCACTGTTTCGTAGTTGGGGTAAAGCGCATTGGTTTTTGCCAGCAAGGTATCAAGGCTCTGACGCTCGCCTTCTGGTATGACCCGGACCTTGTCGTGCATCAACAGGGTATCGATCTCATGTTTGAATACGAGAATGCTGCCGGTAAGACAGATCAATAGCAGCGGCAGACAAACTGCCAGAGCGGACCAGCTATGTATTTTAAAAAGTAGTCTATTTTTCATACTCTGCTTCACTGTTAGCTGCGGGGTTCGCCCTTATTCGCCTGCGGGCAGACTCCCACAGACAAGCCGCACGCACCGCACACACCGCGCGCAACTTCATCCTCTACCCATGCGCCTGCGAGCAGGCTACTGAAGCGCTAGTAGGCCCAGCTAACGGTGACCTGGCCATGCCTGGGTGCACCGTAATATCCCTGCTCCCAATAGAGGCTACTAATGTATTTCTCATCGGTGACATTGTTGATGTTCAAAGCAGCGGTAAGATTTTCGGTAATGGCATATTGGGCAAACAGATCCACCAGCGCATAACTGTCTTGTTCAATGCGCGCATTCAACGACGGTAATTCTCTATAAATGTCGTCCTGCCAGCGCAGTGCACCACCTATACGCAACGGTAATACTCCGGGTATTGCGTAACTCAGGCTCGCATTCAGGGTTCGCTTAGGAACATAGTGACGGGCGCTGTTACCCTGCGTATCTTCGATACTCAGAACCGTGAAGTTGATGTTGCCTTGCAGCCCATCAGCAAGGTAGCCGGCGATTTCCAGCTCAACACCGTCGCTGTCGAAATCGGCACCACGATACACGGAGATTACCCCGCCGGAAACCGGATCTGTCGCCGTACCCGCCGATTCCGAAATATTGTCATGCTTGGCCTTGAACAACGCCAATGCCGCCAGCATTCGGCCGTCAAGGAACTCGCCCTTGACGCCCAACTCCGCACTACGCCCCTCATTGGGGTCAAGGCGATTAAAATCCAAGCCGATATCGCGCTGCGGCATAAATGTTTCGGTATAGCTTGTGTAAACGGTGTAGTGCTCGCCAAATCGGTAAACCAACCCAGCGTAGGGCAGCGTTTTGCCACGGGCTTCGGTGGCGTGGTTTTCACCGTAGCTGCGCCCTTCGCTATCCCAATCGATAGTGCGTGCTCCGAGTGTGAACGACAGTTCGTCAGTCATACGATAGCGAGTCGCCACGTACACCGCCTGCTGCTTGTCAGTCCAATCGCTACCGTTGGCCGGATCATTCGCACCATCAACAAACGTTGGATAGGCCGCATTTCCATCCCAGGTTTTCAGGTTCGGAATGGGCGGAAAGCCATTGCCGGTGGTGTAATCGTAGAGCGATGCATCTTCCAGAGTATTACGCGCATAGTTAGCACCAAAAACCAGCTCATGCTCGCGACCCGCCAGTGAATACAAGCCGGTAACGTAGATATCCGAGACACTCTGTTGCTCCTGAAGCTTATAAGCGCTGGCGTATCCGGTTAGACCCTGCTCGGTTTGAGCGTTGGGCTGACCGTAAACGTAAAAAAGCTCGGAGTCGCCATCACGCCCATGGGTGTTATGACTGAGCATCAATTGCCATCCGCTAGCAAACTGCTGAGACCATTCAACGAATGCCGAGCGCCGATCAGTATTCCAATAGGCCCAGTCGGACGAGGTGCTGGTGGCTGTGTCGTAATTCGTCGCACTGCCGTCGCTGTAGTACAACGGCAAGGCTCCCCAGAGCGGGCTGTCGGCATCGGACGATTGATAGCTGCCACCCAATGTCAGCGTTGCGTTGACACCCACTGATTGCTCTAGCGCCAGATACCCCAATTTTTTGCCTAACGCATAACGATCAAGGTGAGACTCTCTGCGCTCTTTCATGGCCACTGCCCGCAGGCGCGTGGTATCACTTAGATGCGCAGTGGTGTCAGCTTCAACGCGCTGCAAATTCCAACTACCCTTAGTGAGCGCCAAGCTGCCACCCTCTTGGGCCAGGGGGCGTTTTCGAATCATATTAATGGTGGCTGACGGATTTCCCGCACCGGCCATCAATCCGTTAGGACCGCGAACCACGTCAATACGCTGGTACATGGCGGTATCGATGTCGCCAGCGCGATTGCCATAGCTCAACGGCAACCCCACCCCGTCAATCTGGAAATTGGTGATATCAAACCCGCGTGCTGTGTAATAGGTGCGATCAGTTTCAACCCGCTGAACCTGCACCCCTGCCGTACCCGCGAGAGCTTCATTCAGACTGGACAGCGCAAAGTCACGCATTTGATCTTGGGTAATACTGCTGATGGACTGCGGTGTTTCCAGCACCGACAAACCCAGCCGGGTAGCAGACGCATCACCTGCTGGCAGATAACCGCCTGCGGCCTGGCCATACACAGTAACCGTTTCTATTGGCTGGCTGGCCGTACCTGCGAAGGCGGCACCCGCGCTGCCCAAAGCGCCCAATGCCAGGGCCAGAGAATAGGATTTTTTCATAGAAGCTCTCCATCGCAAACAATGAGTGGGCTGCATTTAATCGCAATTGATAATCATTATCAATATCATTTGGCGAGTATTTTGGACTCCCTATTCTCCTTCACCACTTTGAATCCTGAATACCAGTCATGCTATATAAGGCGCCGATTTAAACAGGGACCACAAACAAATGCGCATTGCCTCCTGGAACGTAAACGGCATTAGAGCCGCCATGAAGAAAGACTTCACCGAATCTTTGGCTACATTGAACGCCGATATACTCTGCCTGCAGGAAACCAAGGCTCAGGACGACCAGGTTGCTGCCGCGCTGGAAGGGGTTGAGGGGTATCACGTATACAGCAACTCTGCCGAACGCAAAGGCTATTCAGGTGTAGCCATTCTGACTCGCCAACAGCCACTAAACGTATTCCCGGATATCGGCATAGACGAACACGACAATGAAGGCCGGGTGCTTACCGCCGAATTTGAAGACTACTATCTGGTTACCGTCTACACACCAAACTCCGGTAACGAGCTAGTTCGTCTACCCTACCGCGAGACGTGGGACAGAGACTTTCTGGCCTTTGTGAACCAGCTGCAAACCAAAAAACCGGTGCTAATGTGTGGCGACTTTAATGTGGCTCATACCGAGATCGACATCGCACGGCCCAAGCCCAACTACAACAAAAGCGCCGGCTTTACCCAAAAAGAAATTGACGGCATGGACAGCATTATTGCTTCTGGCTTTGTCGACACCTTTCGGCACCTTCACCCCGACACGGTGAAGTACAGCTGGTGGAGCTACCGCGCTGGCGCGCGCGGCAAGAACATCGGTTGGCGCATAGACTACTTTCTAGGTAGCGACGCATTGGTTAAAAGCCGCGTAAAGGCCGCTGAAATCTGGAACGAGATCTACGGCTCAGACCACTGCCCTGTCAGCGTCGACCTATAAGCCGGAAAACACGAAAACCACCTCCCGAACGCAACAGATGAAACAGGTTTGTAAACTACTGCAACTGTTTCATCTCGGCGACCCAAGCAACGCTTATAAAGCACAACTATCCGCACCCTGCTCCAACAAGCAGGGTGAACCGACGGCAATATCATCCTGCCCGGAAAAAAACAGCCTCAAACTCCGCAAGCCGCATTTATTTTGGGGTGTCTTTTTTGATGAAATGCCATAAAGTAACAAAAAATAAAACAACCGTACGGCGACTGTAACGCCGCACCGTCATGTGGTCGCGAATAATTTCAAGGAATGGAGATGCGGACCCGGAAATACCTATACCCCCTTATCAAATTTTGTGTGGATAAAGCGCATCCGCTCGCCTATGTACTTTCAGGGTCGACCCGTCTAAGGCGAGGCGTGCCTGAGCAATATCTCGGCGCGAGCAAAAAAATCAGCAACTTACAAAAAATCAGGTTTACCCGCAGTTATCAAAAGAGGGTCTACCCGCTAATAATTATTATGAGGTCGGAGACCTCATTAACGGGCTGTTAGAGCAGGAAAATTATGGATAGATTTCTTGAGATAGTGTCAGGTGAGTTTGTATTAAGGTTTATGCCGAATGGTGGGAAAGCCATTCTTTTGAGGTCCGTCATTGTATCCGCGATATTTTATATCCTAGCTATTGGGATAAAGTCATACTCCGCAGAGGGTGCGGTTTTATCATTTTCAGCGGTTCAGTTTTGGAACGAGGTTAGGGAAACAATACCTTGGTTTGGTGCTGTTTT
>NZ_JBVBUV010000032.1:0-40258 GCF_057445395.1 Litorivivens sp. | reverse complement strand
TGTTAGTTGTGGTGTCAGTATTGCTGGGTGCGTTTATGGGCCCGCTATTGTGGCCGCAAAGCCCTGCCACGCAGTGGCTGTCGCAGATATCCAGTGGCCCCACGCCAGCGCGCTCAGTGCAGCTGGTCGATGACGAAACTGTCTGGCGTGGACCGGCGCGGCCACCACATACGCTAGTAGTTCTTCAGGCTACAACGACGCAGGTCCGGCTTGGCTGGCCAGTGCTACCGGCGGCACACAGTTATCGGGTATATCGCAGCGACGGTGGCGTAGGGTTGGGGATTCCGCTGGCCGAGGTCAATCACCATTGGTATGTCGACCGTCTGCAGCTGCGGGAGCAGGACTATCGTTATGTGGTCGTACCGGTTACCGCTGCCGGTGACACATTGGAGCCGATGCAGGTTACTGCGGTTCCCACATTGACATTGGGGCGTTTTGAGGCTGAGTTGCTGGGGCTGCCAGTGGTTGAGAATCGCGTGGAGTTGCCGGCCCATCCACTGGGTACTGACGCACTGGGGCGCGATATGCTCGCGCGCGTGCTGCACGGCGCACGCACATCCATGCTGGTGGGCCTGTCGGCGCCTTTGTTGTTTATTACGCTGGGCGCATTTTACGGTGCCGCTGCCGGTCTGCTCGGTGGCTGGGTAGACAATGTGCTGATGCGTTTTGCCGATTTTGTGGTGGCCTTGCCTTTCCTGCTGTTTATGATTCTGTTCCGCGTGGCGATGGGAATAGAATCCGGTGAAAGCGGGCTTTTCCCCATGGTGCTGGCAATGGTTCTGCTGAGCTGGCCGTCGGCCGCACGGCTAGTTCGCGGTCAGGTGTTGCAGTTACGCGGCAGTGCCTTTGTGTTATCGGCGCGGATGGCCGGTGCGGGCAATTTTTATCTGATTCGCCGTCACTTGTTACCCAATGTTGTACCTCTACTGCTGGTGAGCCTGAGTTTTGCGATACCGCAGGCGATTTTTACCGAGGCACTGTTGTCGTTTATCGGCATGGGCGTGGTACCGCCAACGCCCTCCTGGGGCTCCATGTGCAATGAAGGCATTCGCAGCATGCTCACTCACCCCCACGAATTACTGGTGCCGGCGCTGGCAATCAGTATGACTGTGCTGGCCTTTAACATGCTGGGGGATGCGTTGCGCGACGCGATGGATGTACAGGTGCGAAGGGGCGAGCGATGAGTTTATTGGAAGTACGCGATCTGCATATCCGCATCGATGGTCACCATTTGGTTCGAGGTGTGGATCTGCAGATTGAACGTGGTGAATGTCTGGCCTTAGTCGGCGAATCAGGTTCCGGTAAGAGCCTGACTGCGCTGTCGTTAATGCAATTATTGCCGCGCCATGCACGCTGTGACTTTGAACGTTGGCAGTTTGACGGACAGTCGCTGCTGGGCACCACCGAAGCGCAATGGCGGCGACTGCGCGCCAGCCGTATTGGCATGGTTTTTCAGAATCCGATGACCGCACTAAACCCTACCATGCGGGTGGGTGACCAGATTGGCGAAGTGTTGCGGGTGCACAGTCGCTGTTCTGCGCGCGAAGCGAGGCGCCACGCGCTTGAGTTGCTGGAGCGTCTCGGTATCGTCAATGCGGCCAAGCGGGCGCGACAGTATCCCTTCGAATTGTCTGGCGGCATGTTGCAACGAGCGGTTATTGCCATGGCAGTGGCCTGTAAACCCGCGCTGTTGATTGCCGATGAGCCGACCACTGCGCTAGATGTTACGGTGCAGGCCGAGGTGCTGGCACTGTTGCGGGAATTGTGTCGTGACCAACATGTGGGCCTATTGTTGATTACCCATGATTTGGGCGTGGTTGAGGCGATGGCCGAACAGGTGGCGGTGATGTATGCCGGGCGGATTGTTGAGGCAGGTCCCTGTCAGGCAGTGTTGAGCCAGCCGGCCCATCCCTACACCCGCGCTTTGCAGCAAGCGATGCCGCGTCTCGATGACAGGCGCGATTCGCTGTTGGCAATCAGCGGCACGCCGCCAGATTTATCTCAGCAGCTTAATGGCTGTGCGTTCACGCCGCGCTGCGAACGCGCTATGCAAATCTGTCCAGTCCGGCAGCCAGCGGTATATGCGCCGAGCAAGGCGAGACGCTGTGAGTGTTGGCTTTGGGAGCCCCAAGCGCAGGGGGCAGGTCGATGAGTCAACTGTTGCAGATCGACAATCTCAGCTGCCGATTTGGTGAAACGGTGGCGGTGGATCAGGTGAGCCTGTCTTTGGGCGCCGGTGAAGTATTGGGGCTGGTGGGCGAAAGCGGGTCGGGTAAATCGACCTTGGGCCGCGCGGTGTGTGGTTTGGTCAGCCCGACAGCAGGGCGTATAGTCCTGTCCGGAGAAGTGTTGCCGCGTCACTTTAGTGCCCGCGATTTCCGACGGCAGGCTGCGCGTGTTCAGATGGTGTTTCAGGATGCCTACAGTGCGATGAATCCGCGCATGAATGTGCTCAACAGCCTGATAGAGCCCTTGCAGTTGCAAGGTAAGCACCGGGGGCAGGAGCGCACATGTGCGATGCAGTGGCTGGAGCGAATTGGTTTGCCGCGTCGTTTCGCCGGTCGATATCCGCACGAGTTATCGGGCGGTCAGCGCCAGCGTCTGGGCATTGCGCGAGCGTTTATCACATCGCCCCAGTTGGTGATTTGTGATGAGCCAGTGTCAGCGCTCGACGTGTCCGTTCAGGCCCAGATTATCAATCTGCTGCATGACCTGCAGCGCGATACCGGTGTGGCAATGATATTTATCGCACACGATCTGGCGGTAGTCAGCCATCTGGCCAATCGCACGCTGGTGATGTATCACGGGAGGTTGGTGGAAGAGGGCGATGCGGCTCTATTTACAAGCCCTCAACATCCCTATACCCAGGCTTTGATTGCAGCAAATCCTGCTGCGGGCAAGGCTCTGGCGAATTCGGGGAGTCTGCGCCCCCCTGCGGCGACGGGGTGCGCCTACCGGTTGCGTTGCCCAAAGGCCATTAATGATTGTGGACAGCATAGGCCCGTGGTAGAGGAAAAGTCGGGAGGCCGGCGAGTTGCCTGCCTCCGGCTAGACTAACTCAGGGGTCGAGTGCGCTAGGGTAGCAGACAATCTTGGGCGAGTTACGGTCGCTGGCGTCCATCAGAATCACCAGTTCCTGGCCGGCAAAATCGGCAGGCATATCAATGTTCCAGCGCGAGAACGATACCCGAATCCGGTTCTCACCTTCATGCAATACCGCTGTGGCGCGATATTGGTAATTGCCTAGTCCTTTGAAGCGGTGGCTATTTTTCTCGGCTTCTTTACCGTCGACAAAATGCCGCACATTCAGAATCTTGTTGCTGCGGATTTTCAGGCTGTCGCCACCGATACGCAATTGCAGGTTTGCCAGTTCGGTTAATACTTGCGCTTTGTTGGTCAGTAGTACAAAGCCCTTATCCAGCTCAATGGGTTCAGCAAGTGCTGCCGTTTTGGCCGGTGCAGTGTTTTGATGCTGCGGGCCAGCGGGGGCAGGTGCTGGTTGCGGTGCGTCAGCCTGTTGTGTGGCTTTACTTTCGTTACGCGCCTGGGCGGCAGCTGCCCGTCGAGCGGCTTCTGCCTGTTCGCGTTCGCGGGCTCGCTGCACTGCGACCTGTTGCTCCAGTCGCGGGATGCGCTCGGCAATCGTATCGAGTTCGCGTCGAACAGCAATCAATTCGGTTTCCACTGCATCCTGGCGGGCCTCCAGCTTGCGCAATTCTTCGCTGCCGGAGCGGTATTTGCGTTCTGCAAGATGGAGTTTGAATTCGGCGTTGCGAAGGCGGCTCTTGTTGGTGGAGGTGGGCTCGGCTTCGTAAGTTTCACTGGCCTCCTCGAAGATCGCGACAGCTTCTTCGTAGGCGGTTTTTTCGGGACCATCTGCTGGTTCGGTGTTAGCCATCGTCTCACTGAGATCTTGAGACTCTTGCCGCAGTTGCTGCATTTTGCCCAGCAGGGCACTTTGGCGAGATTCCAGTTTGGCCAGTTCCTGTGCAGCTCCCTGAGCGAGTGTGTGTCCAGAAAACAGGCACACAAGGGTCAGGCACGCAGCGCTGAGGCGAACTAAATAGCTGAAAGTCATAAGTGAGGTGGAAGCTCTACAGTTAAAAAGTGCAATAAAGTCCAGAAATCTGGTAATTCTTTCTTAAAATTAAGTATCCGGGCACGGTTTGTGCGTGTATGGCGCCGCCAGATAGCGGCAAATTGTACAGAATTCGGCGCCAGCGTCAAAATTGTTACGTCTTTCTTACCCGATCGTAATTTCGGTGTCTGAAAGATCGCTAAGCTCGATTTTTGAATGCAGCCAGTGACTTGAGGCGTATCGCCCGTTGTACTCGCTATATAAAGTCTGCGGGCTATTGGGCGAGGGCCCTTCGCCGGAGTGATAGGTGGTGATCGAGTCTGGTCAGTGGTGGAGCGGCGGGGAATGGATTGGCTGAGGGTGGGTTGTTTCGAGAGCCTGATCTGGCCGCTTCGAGTGCAAGATTTTAGTGCGGCGTCGGGGTGTATTTCCATTGATCGGATGAATAGCGGATATAGCTGATCTAATCCTGTGGGCCCGCGTTGACAGGGCCTGTAAACACGGTTAGTTTCACGAGGATTTATAATCCCGCGCCGCTTTTCCTGCGGGCGATAACAAAGTCTTAGTCAAGTCTGAGGAAGGAACGTGTCAGAACAAGCCATATCTGTAAGTGAGGCGATTGCTGCCGGTCAAAAGCGTGCCGGCGTGCCGGAAACCATAAATCCGGATCAGTTTAAAAACCTGGTTGAGTTATTTGATTTCTGCATCAAAAGCTACCGCGACCGCGATGCGGTAACCAGCGTCGGCCATACTCTGACCTACGGCCAACTGGAAGAGCAATCTGCGGCGTTAGGCGCCTACCTTCAACAAAAGACGGATTTGCAACCGGGCGATCGCGTAGCGATACAGATGCCCAACATCATTCAGTACCCTGTCACTTTGTTTGCTGTACTGCGAGCAGGCTTTGTGGTGGTGAATACCAATCCGTTGTACAGCCCACGGGAAATCAAGCACCAGTTGAATGACTCTGGTGCGAAAGCCCTGATCCTGCTCGCCAACGTGGGGGAAGCCGCAGCCGAAGTTCTGTCCGAGACACCAGTTAAGACGGTGATCATGACCGAGATTGCGGATCTGCACCCGCCGTTGAAAGGTCGGCTGATCAATTTTGCCGCCAAGCATGTCAAGAAAATGATCCCCGAATACTCCATGCCGGGCACCATTCCTTTCCGCAAGGCGATTGCTCAGGGGCGTAAACTGAAACTGAAGGTTGCTGATCCTGCAGCAAACGATGTGGCATTGCTGCAATACACCGGCGGTACCACCGGGGTTTCCAAGGGAGCAATGATTTCCCATCGCAACCTCATAGCCAATGTGCTGCAGGCTGCCAGTATTTTTGATACCTACGGGTTTAAAGAGGGCCCTCAAACCTTTATCGGTCCGCTGCCGCTCTATCATATTTATTCATTTACTCTTGGCTTTATTGTGATGATGCAGGGTAACCATACCGTGCTGATTCCTAATCCGCGTGATATGGACGCTTTCATCAAGGAGATGAAAAAGTGGAAATTCAGCGGCATGAGCGGGCTCAATACCCTGTTCGTTGGCCTGATGAAGCATCCGGAGTTCAAGGAAATCGATTTCTCAGAGCTTAAAATGACGCTGTCTGGCGGCATGGCACTGACTTCTGCGGCGGCCAAAAACTGGCATGAGATGACTGGTTGCGAAATCTATGAGGGCTACGGTCTAACCGAAACCTCTCCTGTGGTGTCAACCAATCCGGGTGGCGCCAACCAGATTGGCTGCATTGGTGTGCCGGTGCCGAACACTGAAATCAAGATTGTTGGTGACGATGGCTCGGCGCAACCAGTGGGAGAGCGCGGTGAGCTGTGTGTTCGTGGCCCGCAGGTCATGCTGGGTTACTGGCAGCGCGATGATGAAACTGCCAAAATGATCGACGAAGACGGTTGGCTGCACACCGGTGACGTGGCTGTCGTGCAGGCAGATGGTTACATGAAGATTGTTGACCGGATGAAAGACATGATTCTGGTGTCCGGTTTCAACGTGTACCCGAATGAAATTGAAGATGTGGTCTGCAGCCACCCAGAAGTGGCGGAATGCGCCGCGATCGGCGTGCCGGATGACAAATCAGGTGAAGTGGTCAAGATCTTCGTAGTGGGCAAAAACGGCGCGGTGAATGAAGATTCCCTTAAGGCCCACCTGCGTGAACAGTTGACTGGCTACAAAATTCCTAAGTACATCGAGCAGCGCGAAGAACTGCCCAAATCCAATGTGGGCAAAGTTTTACGTCGCGAATTGCGCGATGAGGAATTAAAATCGGCCTGATCGATTTCTCCGCAATGTTGTAGAGAAACGCCCTGCGGGGCGTTTTTTCGTTTTGGATGGGTATGAAAGAGGAAAGCCTCGACACGTCATGGCTGGCTGAGTGCTGCAGCGGTGATTGGCCGAAATTACAAAAACTGGCTCGGGATCTGGCGCGCCGCCAGCAGCTGGGAAAGCCCTGCGATCGGTTGCAGCAGCGTCTCGACGCGGTGCTTGAATCATCGCGCCAGCGCTATGCACAGCGACGTGCAGCGGTGCCCGCTATTCATTACCCGGATCTGCCGGTAGCGCGAGAGATAGGTCGGCTCAGAGAGGCTTTTGATCAGAACCAGGTTATTATTGTCGCCGGCGAAACCGGTTCGGGCAAAACGACCCAGTTACCCAAGCTCTGTCTCGAGGCGGGTCGTGGCGTACGCGGCCTGATTGGCCACACTCAACCCCGGCGTCTCGCCGCGCGCACCGTTGCCCAACGGATTGCCAGTGAGCTGAAAACTGAGTTGGGCGCGTCGGTAGGCTTTCAGGTGCGTTTTCAGGACCAGGTTTCCGCACTCAGTCATATCAAATTGATGACCGACGGTATTCTGCTGGCAGAAATACAAAATGACCCGCTGCTGTACCGCTACGATACCCTGATTATTGATGAGGCCCATGAGCGCAGTCTCAACATCGATTTTTTACTGGGCTATCTAAAGCTGCTGCTACCCAAACGCACAGATCTCAAGGTGGTCATTACGTCGGCCACGATTGATGTAGAGCGTTTTTCCCGACATTTCGATAATGCGCCGGTGATTGAAGTTTCGGGGCGGACCTACCCGGTGGAAACCCGTTATCGGCCGCTGGAGGAATTGAGCCCGGAGCTGGATCAGGCAGAAGCCATAGAACAGGCCTTATGGGAGTTGCATGACGAGGGTGGTCGTCAGCAGGGAGACGTGCTGGTCTTTCTCAGTGGTGAGCGGGAGATTCGTGCGGCTGCGCTGCAGCTGCGCAAATCATCCCTGTTGGGTTTGGAAGTCTTGCCACTCTACGCGCGCCTTAGCGGCAGTGAGCAGCAACGTATTTTCGACGAGGGGTCGCGGCGTGGGTGGCGCGTGGTGCTCGCGACCAATGTGGCGGAAACCTCGCTGACAGTGCCTGGCATTCGCTATGTGATCGACACCGGTACCGCCCGGATCAGTCGTTACAGCTATCGCAGTAAAGTACAACGCCTTCCGATTGAACCGATTTCTCAAGCCAGCGCCAATCAGCGAGCAGGTCGCTGCGGCCGGATAGCGCCGGGTGTCTGTGTGCGCTTGTATTCGCAAGAGGATTTCAACGCTCGCCCCGAATTCACTGAACCGGAAATCCAGCGAACCAATCTTGCATCGGTCATTCTGCAGATGCTGAATATGCGGCTGGGTGGTATTGAAAAGTTTCCCTTTGTCGACGCACCTGATCGCCGTTTTATCAACGATGGGTACAAGTTGTTGGAGGAGCTCGGCGCAGTTGAATCGGGCGAGCTTACCGGACTCGGGCGAAAGCTGGTGCGATTACCGGTTGATCCGCGGATGGCGCGCATCCTGGAAGCCGCCAGTGCGTCGGGCTGCCTGAGCGAAGCGCTGATCATCGTCAGCGCCCTGAGTATTCAGGACCCGCGGGAGCGGCCTGCGGACAAGCAGCAGGCTGCTGACGAAAAACACCGTCGTTTCGCGGACAAGGAGTCAGACTTTGTCGCCTTCGTGAATCTTTGGAATTATCTGGAAGAACAACGCCAGGCTCTTTCCGGGAACCAGTTCCGCAAGCTGTGTCAGCGAGAATTTATAGCCTTTACGCGTGCACAGGAGTGGCGAGAGCTGCACTGGCAACTCAAGTTGTTGTGTCGTGAAAACGGTTGGAAACTGAACGCGGAGCCGGCTGACTACCTTTCGTTGCACAGGGCCTTACTAGCAGGTTTTCTCAGCCATGTGGCTAAAAAAGATGAAGAGCATCTCTATTTGGGTACCCGTAACCGCAAAATGCGTATCTTTCCGGGTTCAGCCTTATTCCGAAAAAATCCAGCCTGGATTGTGGCTGCAGAACTGGCAGAAACCACCCAACTTTATGCCCGCTGCGTTGCGAAAATTGATCCGCAGTGGATTTTAGGAATCAACGACGCGGTACTGAAATACCAATACTTCGAACCACACTGGCAGGCGCGTGCGGGTCGCGTTTCTGCATTCCAGCAAACCAGTCTATACGGTTTGGTCATTCAGGATCGAAAACGCATCAACTACAGCGTTATAGACCCGGCTCTGTCGCGCGAGATATTGATTCGCAGCGCACTGGTGGAAGGCCAGTACCGCGGCAAGGCGACGTTCTTTCACCATAATAAGCGCGTAATTGCCGAGGTTCTTGCTTTGGAAAGCAAGCTGCGTCGCCGCGATTTGCTGCTCAGTGACGATGGTCTCTTCGCCTTTTATGATGCGCGGTTACCAGCGGACATCGTCAGCAGTCGCCATCTGGAGAGCTGGCTGAAGCAAGCTTCAGAAGCCGAGCGCAGTAGTCTGAATATGTCGGCAAAAGATGTGTTGGCTGTGTCAACGGATCAGCAGACGGTCGACCAGTTTCCTGATACCTGGCGCTGGCAGGAATTGCGTCTTCCGTTGAAATATAGATTTGAGCCAGGGCATGAGGCCGACGGTGTCAGTCTGGATATCCCGTTGGTATTGCTCAACCGCGTGCCGGATCATCTGCCGGAATGGTTGGTGCCGGGGCTGTTGCAGGAAAAATGCGTGGCCTTGGTGAAAGCGCTGCCGAAGCAGTGGCGCAAGAAATTCATGCCCATACCGGTTACGGTGGGCAAGGCGTTAGCGGCGATGCAGGCGGACGATCGTCCCCTGAGTCTGGCACTTGGCGAGGCGATCAAGCGCGTTACCGGTGAGGACATTCCTTCATCATTGTGGAGTGCTGAGCCGCTGGATGCCTATTATCAAATGAACTTCAGGGTGCTGGGTGACAATGGTCAGCTTCTCGCGCAGGGGCGCGATTTGCACGCCCTGAAAAGCCGCTTCTCCGATCAGGCTACAGCCAGTTTGCAAGCCAAAGGCTCTGTAGACTTTGAATCGCAACGGGCAAGCAGTTGGCAGTTTGATTCCTTGCCCACCTCCCGACGCATCCGTCAGGCTGGCGCTGAAGTAACCGTGTATCCAGCGCTGGTAGATCGTGGCGATAGTGTAGAAAGCCGCCTACTGGATACGGCTGTGGAAGCCGAAATATCGAGTCGTCAGGCGGTGGTGCGGTTATTAATGCTGGGTTTGGCAAAACAATTAAAGCCGCTGCGCGATCGCATGCTTAAATCCAATGCCGCGCAGTTGCAGTTTGCGGCGTTGAAAGTGCAGCGCCGCGATTGGCTTGAGGCCTTGCTGGAAGCGGCGGTTGAGCAGGCGTATTTACAGGGGCAACCATTGCCGCGCTCTAAAGAAGAATATGATCAGCTGCTGGCGCGAGGCCGCAGTGAGTTAGTGCCTGCGGTTGAGCTCAGAGAGGCGCTGGCGGAGTCGATATTGGCAGGTGCAGCGGCGGTGCAGCGCCAACTGAAATCGCTGACCCAGCTGACCTGGATTGAAACGGTAGCGGATGTTCGTGCTCAACTTGACGGGTTGTTGTTCCCGCGTTTCCTTCGGCTGTTGCCACTTGACAGGTTACAGCACTATCCGCGTTATCTAACAGCGCTGGAGTGGCGCCTCGATAAGCTGGAAGGCCAGTATCAACGCGAGCGTCAGCTAAACATCACATTGAAGACGGTTACCGAGCCTTTGTGGCAGCAAACAACACCGGAGCAATTGGCGCAGGGCCCTGAAGACGCGCCGCTTAATACCTATCGCTGGTTGTTGGAAGAGTTTAGGGTATCCTTATATGCCCAGAAGTTGGGCACAGACAGTCCTGTATCCGAAAAACGTCTGAAAACCCTGTGGCGTGACATTCAGGCGGCACAGGCTCCCCGGGTATGATGTCAAGTTGCCAGGGTTCGTTCGTGTCTGGGGGAGTAATTACTGCTTGACGGCGTCGTTACATTTGCCCATAACAACAGGGTTAAGGCCGGACACCTTCGGGACCTTGTTGTGTACATTGATGAAATTTTGATGCCGGGTTGTAACATCTGCCGGTGTGCTGCATCCAAGTAGCGTAATACCTTTTAGGAGAGTAATTCCATGGCGAAACTAAGCAAAAAACCTCTGGCAGCCGCATTGAGTGCAGCTTTTCTGGCGAGTACCGGCAGCGCCGTTGTCAGTGCCGAAACTAACCCCTTTGCTGCGAACCACTTAAGCGCGGGTTACGATCTTGCTTCTTACGGCAAGCATGCGGAAGGCAAGTGTGGAGAGGGCAAATGTGGCGAAGGTAAGTGTGGCGCCAAGTCGAAAGCCAAGGCTGAAGGCAAGTGCGGTGAAGGTAAATGCGGCGAAGGCAAATGCGGAGCCGAGTCTAAAGCCAAAGCGAAAGCTGAGGGCAAATGTGGTGAAGGCAAGTGTGGCGAAGGCAAATGCGGCGCTGAGTCTAAAGCCAAAGCTGAAGGCAAATGCGGAGAAGGTAAGTGTGGCGCCAGCTCTAAAGCCAAAGAGGGTAAGTGTGGCGAAGGTAAGTGTGGTGCCAGCTCTAAAGCTAAAGAGGGCAAATGTGGCGAAGGTAAGTGCGGTAGCCACTAAGCGGAGCGTTCCGTGGCTGATGTAAAAGCCGGCCTGGGTTTGCGGCGCGCCATAAGTGGCGCGCTAAAAGCCATCGCGCCCGGGGATGTCGATTTTATGGAAGTGGCGCCCGAGAACTGGATGCACCTCGGTGGGCGCTTGCGCAAGGATTTTGACTACTTCGCTGATCGCTATCCCATCTATCTTCACGGCCTGTCACTCAATATAGGTGGCGTTGCGCCATTAGATCGCGAGTTGCTGCTTTCAATTCGCGAATTCATGCGCGACTACCAGTGCCCTTTGTATACCGAACACCTGACCTATTGTGCTGATGAAGGTCAGCTCTACGATCTGATGCCGATCCCTTTTACTGAAGCTGCGGTACGCCATGTGTCGGATCGGGTGAAGGAAGTTCAGGATGTATTGGGTCAGCAGATTGCCTTGGAAAATGCGTCCTATTACGCCGCACCGGGGCAGGAAATGTCGGAGAGCGACTTTATTCGCGCAGTCTTGGAAAGTGCCGACTGTAAATTGCTGCTGGACGTAAATAATATTTACGTTAATAGCATTAACCATCGCTATGATCCCCTCGTATTTATGGATGCATTGCCGCTGGAGCGTGCCTGTTACCTGCATATTGCAGGACACTACGAGGAGGCAGAAGATCTTCGTGTGGACACCCACGGGGCCGATGTCATTGAGCCGGTATGGGCCTTGCTGGATGCCGCATACGATAGGCTGGGCGTGTTGCCCACGCTGGTGGAAAGGGATTTTAACTTTCCACCCATGGCCGAGCTGCTGGGCGAAGTGGCGCGTGTTAGGGCAGCACAGCGGCGTGTACAAGCCCCTGTGGAAGCGACCCCATGACGACGTTCCAGCAGCTACAGGGCGATCTAACCCGTCACATTCGTGACCCTGAGCGCCATGCCGGCCCCTCCGGGATTGAGGGGCGGCGGCTCAAGATATACCGGGAATTGTTTTACAACAATATCGAAGGGTTCCTGAGTAGTGGCTTTCCCGTGTTGCGGTCGATCTTCAGCGATGAGGCTTGGCATGCCATGGTGCGGGATTTCATGCGTAGTCACTTGTGTCGTAGCCCCTATTTTCTTGAGATCAGTGAAGAGTTTCTTGCCTATCTTGAGCACGAGCGAGGGGAGCGTCCGGGTGATCCGCCCTTTATGCAGGAGCTGGCCCACTATGAGTGGGTGGAACTGGCACTTGATGTGGCTCCAGATGACGATTTGGCTGCTTGCTGTGACGATGTTCTGGCCGGATTGCCGGCAGTGTCATCGCTGGCTTGGCCGCTGGCTTACCGCTTTCCCGTGCATCAGCTCGGCCCGGCTTTTCAGCCCGATCAGCCGCCAATCCAGCCGACCTATCTGGTGGTTTATCGTACGCCGGATGACGACGTGGAATTTATGGAAATTAATGCTGTGACGTTTCGTCTGCTGGCGCTGTTGCAGGAAGGGTCGGCAAGCTCAGGCGCAGAGGTACTGCAGCAACTGGCGGTTGAGATGAGTCATCCGGATCCCGGGCAATTGCTCCATTTTGGCGCAGATTTGATGGCGCAGTTACAGGCTGCGTCTATTCTGCGCTGATTCCCGGCGGGAATCCGCTGGATTTAGCATCCAAACCGCTATATCGTTGCGTATCAATAATAAATCTGGCGATTCTATCTGGAATGTTCATCCGTTTATCCCCACTGAAAGCCCTCTTAGCTGTTTTATTGGCCGTGCTTACCGGTTGTGCGAGTCAGCCTGAAAATCCAGATCCCTGGGAGGGGATGAATCGTCAGGTTTTCGCCTTTAACGAGGTGGCAGACAAGTATGTTGCCAAACCCATTGCCAAGGGCTATCAGGCGGTATTGCCGAGTTTTGCTGAAACCGGAATAGACAATATGTTCAACAACCTTCACGAGTTGCTGAATATCGTTGCTGATCTGGGTCAGTTCAAGTTTAAGGCGGCGGCCACCGACGCTACCCGCTTTGTGGTGAACAGCACCGTCGGTGTCGCTGGCTTCTTTGAGGTCGCGGCCCATATCGGCTTGCCCCGGCGCACCGAAGATTTTGGCCAGACCCTGGGTTACTGGGGGGTTGGGCCCGGTCCGTATGTCGTACTGCCGATTCTCGGCCCCTCCACTGTGCGCGACGCGGGCGCCGCGGTCATCGACGCTCAGGTCGATGCAGTCAGCCAGGTTGATCATGTGCGCACACGCAATCAACTGCGTTTTCTGGATTTGGTGAACACACGCGCTAACCTGCTGAAAACTGAAAGCCTGCTATCCGGTGACCGCTACACGTTTATGCGAGACGCCTATCTGCAGCGACGCGAATATTTGATAAGCGATGGTGCGCCAGTGGAAGATAGTTTTGGCGAGGAAGAATTCGAGGAATGGGACGACTTCTAGTGGGTAGCTCCGGCCGGGGCAGTGCGCGCCAGCAGTCTATACTGAGTTATGAAGTCAGATTTGACGAGGTTATAAGTAGCCAACAATGGCCACTGCCAAATGTGCTAAACGGCTGATTATCATTCAGCGAGCCGATGCCCAACGTGACGAGTTGCAGGCGGCGCTCGAACGTCAAGGCTATGAGGTTGACGCCTACGGTAGCGGTGAAGAGGGCGTCCAGGCCTTTATGGAAAATACCGTGTCGGCTGTTCTGCTGGACCTGTATGTCAGCGATAACGGGCGCGGTATTTTGGAAATCCTCACTAGCGATAGACGCGAGATTCCGGTTATCGTTATTTCCCGGCGCCGGCTGATGGCTGACGTTGTTGAGGCTCTGCGCAAAGGGGCCTGCGACTACCTGATGATTACCAGCAACATTGGTGATGACAAGCTGCTGGGGCACGCCATGGAACGGGCCATGCAGCAGGGTGCGCTGAGGCGTGAAAACCGCGAATATCGGGATAAACTGGAAGCCGCGAACCGCGAGTTGCTGGAAAGCTTGAGTCACCTTAAGAAGGATCAGCAGGCGGGGCGCCATATCCAGCTTAAAATGCTGCCGGAAACGCCCAAAATTATTGGTAACTACCGTTTTCACCAGCATATTCTTCCCTCGCTCTATCTCAGTGGCGATTTCATCGACTATTTTATTGTAGGGGATCGCTATGCGGTCTTTTTCGTGGCCGATGTGTCGGGCCACGGCGCCAGTTCCGCCTTTGTTACCGTGATGTTGAAAAACCTGTTCGCCCGCAAGCGCAGTGATTTTCACCACCGCCACAACAGTGCGATTCTGTCGCCTGCACATATGCTGGACAAGGCAAACCGTGAGTTGCTGGGTATGGAGATCGACAAGCACGTGACCATGTGTGTCGGGGTGATTGATCTTCACAGTGACGAACTTTGCTACAGTATCGCCGGGCACTTGCCAGCGCCAATCATCAGTGTCGACGGTGTGGCGCGTTATCTGGAAGGTCACGACCTGCCGGTGGGCCTGTTTCCGGAGGTCACCTATTCAGAACACCGCATGGCGCTGCCGCCCAAGGCTGTTCTCACCTTGTTCTCGGATGGTATATTAGAGGTGTTAAACCCTAAGGGGGTTATCGCCAAAGAGCAGTATCTGCTTGAGGCGCTTGAGGACGGCCCGCAGACGGCCGATGATGTGGTTAACACCTTCAAACTGGATACCATCGAGGAAGCTCCCGATGATATTGCAGTGCTGGTAGTGTCGCGAGTTTAGACCTATGCAACCAGGTAGAATCATGGTTGCTGAACATCACGGATCAAATGTTATCAAGCTGGTGGGCGATGTACGCCTGACCCTGTGCAATGTGCTTGATGACTATTTTGAAGAAATGTTCAGCAGCACCGATTTTTCCAGCGTGATTGTCGACCTGACGGAAGCCGACAACGTGGACAGTACTACGCTGGGGCTTTTGGCTAAACTGGCGCTGATGACCCGTAATCGGTTTAACTTTGTGCCGGTTATACTCTCCACGAATCCCGATATTACCCGTGTATTGCAAAGCATGGGGTTTGACCGCGTTTTCAAAATTCGTCAGCACCCGCTGAGCACAGACCAGGATTTGGGTGAATTGCCCCAGGTTGAGGGCTCAGAAGGGCAGGTGAAACAGAAAGTGCTGGAGGCCCACCGTGTGTTGATGGGCCTGAACGACACTAATAAAGCCCGCTTTCGAGAGCTTGTCAGTATGTTGGAAAAAAAGTACTGAAATCTCAGTACTGATCTGCCGGGCGTTCTACCACCTTGCGTTTGCCCTTGGCATCGGCGGCGATATCCTTTAGCCCGTCGGCATCAAAAGCGTCAACGCGAATCACGTCATAAAGCGCGGTCAGCGCGTCCAGTAGCTGTTTGCGATCACTCTCTTCAATAACGCCATTGCTAACCGCCCAGTCCACCAGTTCACGCCGTTCATGTCCCATCAGCAGGGCGATGCCATCGAGCTCATTGACATCGCGCTGGCGCACCGCTTTATGTAATTGATCACGCAACGCTTGGGTGTCGTTGGCTAACTGCCAGGCGTTGAGCACCCGGCCGATGGGATCGCTTGGGTGATTGTTGAAGTAGGTGCCTTCGATCAGGCGATCGCGCAGAGGGGTATTGGCGGTGATAGCATTGGCCAGTGTGGTACCAAGTTCGCTGCTTGGTTTGCGCAGGCCAATCGGGCCCAGAGGGAAAATCATCAGGCGCAATGGCCAGCGCAGCGCTTTCACCGGAAAATCGTCAATTACGCGGCGCATATGTTCCTGCAGATCGTGAAGGCAGGATTGCAGTCCCCATTCCACCGCTGCGCGGTGGGTTTCGGGATAACCGTCTTCGTGCCATTGCTTGATAATGGCAGAGGCATAATAGAGCTGTACCAGACAATCCGTCATATGGCCGGATAGCCGCTGACGTGCCTTCAGTGCGCCGCCCTGGGTTAGCAGGGCAACATCGGTCAGGAGCGCGAAACCGGCAGAAAATCGGGTAAGTTGTCGGTAGTATCGCTTCAATTCGCCCCGAGTCGGGACACTTGCCAGCGTGCCAAAGGTAAGGCCCAGTGCGGCGGCGCGCAACGCGTTGCCGGAAGTGTGTGCTATATGACGGAAGAATACGCCGTCGAGTTTATCCACGGCGGCTGCCGCGTCATCCATATTGGCTGCTTCGATTTCTTCCACAATGTAGGGGTGGCAGCGGATAGCGCCCTGACCAAACACCATCAGGCTGCGGGTCAGAATATTTGCCCCTTCTACCGTAATGGCGATGGGCACCGCCTGATAGATTCGCGCCATAAAATTGCGAGGGCCGGTGATCACACCGCGCCCGGCAACTACATCCATGGAGTGATTCACCACGGTGCGCATTAAATCGGTATTGCGGTATTTAAGTAGGGCTGAGGGCACTGACGGACGCACCCCGCGATCAAGCATGGAGGCTGTAAATACTCGCGCCGCGTCCATCATGTAGGTATAGCCAGCGATCTGCTCCAGCGCTTCCTGCACGCCTTCAAACTCGCTGATACTGCGGCCGAACTGCTCGCGCACGCTGGCGTAAGCACCGGTCGTGAGAGTGGCAAGTTTGCCGGCACCGGCGGCAAGACCGGGCAGCGATATCGAACGACCAATAGACAGGCACTCAAGGAGCATGGTCCAACCACGCCCAAGCATGGCTTCACCGCCAATAATCTGGCTCAGTGGGATGAAGACATCGTTGCCCCAGGTGGGGCCGTTCATGAAAACGGTATTCATGGGCAAATGCCGGGCGCCAGCATTTACGCCGTCGGTATCGCGCGGCACCATCACGCAGGTTACACCAATCACATCGTCGTCACCGATCAGGTGGTCCGGGTCGTAAACCTTGATAGCCAGCCCGATCAAAGTGGCAACCGGTGCCAGCGTGATGTAACGCTTGTTCCAGGTGACTTTCAGGCCGAGCACTTCTTCACCCTGCCACTGGCCCATGCAGACAATGCCCCGATCGGGAATGGCGCCTGCGTCGGAGCCCGCCATGGGTGAGGTAAGCGCAAAGCACGGAATGTCTTCTCCGGCCGCGAGTCGGGGAAGATAATGCGATTTCTGTTCGTCGGTGCCGTATTCCATGAGCAATTCGGCGGGGCCCAGGGAGTTGGGCACCATCACGGTGACGGCGGCGGAAACGCTGCGGGTGGACAGCTTCATGACGATTTCGGAGTGGGCGCGTTGGGAGAAGCCTTTGCCCCCATAAGCTTTCGGGGTGACCAGCCCAAAGAAACCGTGCTCGCGAATATACTGCCAGGCAGTTTCTGGCAGATCGTAATCTTCATGGGTCATGGCCCAGTCGTCGAGCATTGCGCAGAGTTCTTCTACGGGGCCGTCGAGAAAGGCCTGTTCCTCTGCGCTGAGTTGGCTGTGTTTTACGCTGAGCAGATAGCTCCAGTCGGGGCGGCCGGAAAATAGCTCGCCGTCCCAGTCGACCGTGCCGGACTTCAATGCTTCAGATTCTGTGTCGGAAAGCGTGGGCAACATGCCTCGAACCCAGCCCAACAGGGGGCGGCTGAGTTCCTGCTTGCGCAACTTTGATGGAATGACTAGAAACAGAGCCATGGCCAGCCCCAGGCCGCCAAACAGAATGCTGGCAAAATGCCAGTCGTCGGCGTGTATGCCCAACAGCGTGGCGAGAGACAGGGCGATGACCGCCGTATTTCCCCCCGCGCCAAGATAGAGCAGAACCAGAGCGCTGATGATTAGCAGTAACACACTCATTGCGTAAACCCCCGTTGCAGACTGTCTCCCAAGGCCAGCATCAAACAAATGCGGTTTAACTACAAGGCTGGCCGGAATGTGAATATTACCTTTGCGTTACGGGGCCGATAGGTACTCTGGATCAATTGTCCTGTTTGAGTTGAATGGCTGCGGTGAGGCAAATCGCTACGCACAACAGGCCGGCAAAGAGCAGAAACGTCATTTGATAGGAACCCGTTTGGTCATAGATGGCGCCGGCCAGCGGGGGAGATAGCAGGTTGAAGGGCATGATCACCGGGTTCATGGCGCCCATGACGCGGCCATAATTAGCGACGCCAAATGCCTGCGCCATTAATGCGCCCCAAACCGGCAGCATTCCGCCGGCGGCGATACCGAGCAGTACGGCTCCGGCGACCAGAAAGTGGAAGTTGTCGTTGTTAAGAAAGCTCAATAGCCCGAGCGTTAGGAGCAGGGAAGACCCCGCCAGACCGGCGCGCAGATCAACCTTATCGGCAATGGTGCCAAACAGCAGTTTTCCCATCAGGCCAAACAGGGCGATAAGGGAAATAAGCCCCGCGGCCTGCTCAGCAGTTGCGCCACTGTCCAGGGCGAATGGTGCAAGATTGCTCAGCAGCATGCTGTAGCTGGAGAACATGGCGCCCATTACCAGCGCGATCACCCAGAAATTGCGTTCTTTCAAAACGTCTTTTGTTGAGGAAAAACGATTCGCAGCGCCAGCGGTTGTTGTTGGCGGCGCGTCGTCACCGTCGGGGTGCAACCCTTTGCTCTCTGGCCGATCACAGGCCAGCAGGGAAATTAATGGCAGCAAAATCAACAGTACGACGCCGCCCTGTAGCCGAAAGGCCATGCGCCACTCGAAACTGTCGATCATCCACTGCAGCAGCGGCGGAAACAGAAAGCCGCCGATGGAGGTACCCATAGCTGCCAGCCCCATCGCCAGCCCGCGGCGTTTGCTGAACCAGCGCGCCAGCAGGGTGGAGACCGCAAGCGGGCCAAGCGCTAAGCTGCTCAATGCCATGAACAGGGCATAAATGACTGGCATCTGCCAGATTTGTGTGATGTAAGACAGTGCGATGAAGCCTGTTCCCAGTGACGCAGCGCCTAGCAGCATGAAGCGCTTGATGGAATAGGCGTCCAGTTTGGCGCCGAGCCAGGGTGATAACAGACCGCTGGCCAGTGTCATGGTGGTGATGCCGAGCATCAGCAGCATGCGACTGCTTTGAAACTCTGTCGCTAGCGGAACCACCATTACGCTATAGGCATATACCAAGGTGCCGGTAGCAACGGCCTGAACCAGCAGGGTAACCACCACCTGCCACCAACCAAAAAATAGCGGCTGCTTCATGGGCCGTCCTCAGTTGTAAAAAAGGCGAACCGGAGTTCGCCAATAAATGGCCTGGATGGCCAGCTCGTTGATACTCCGCGAGGTGTCAGCCCTTGGGCGGCGCACCGCTTTCGCCGATCCAGCGCGTGCCACTGATGGTATCGGCGAAGGGCCAGTACTGTTTGCCATCCAGCTCCCCGGCAAGGGTAATACTGCGATCTTTGAAGATCGGCGTCCACAGGCGCGCTGAAATCTGCTCAACCATTGGTAGTTTGGTGGCAATAGGATCCCAAGCGCTTTCGCGCAGGGTGATTTTGCCTTTCAGCTCCTGCAAGTAAGCAGTACCGTATTTGGTATGCACGTCGACAACGTGTGGCGGGAAGTCGTACTTTTCGGGTTGCATGTCCACCGAACGCATGCATTTAACCCACCATTCATGTTCTTCGTGGTCCTCCGGGTTGGCCAGGGTTTCAACCACGTCGCCAGAAAATTCGATGAATGTAGTGCCCTGATGCTCCACTTTGGCTTCTACGTGATCCATCAGTCTGAAGTAGGTGGTCTTTACCGGATACTTAGGTTGCCCCCACAGTTCCTGGCAGAGAAACAGCGGCGCCTCCTGATCGATACCAAGGGCGAGCGTGTAGTCACCGGGGGTTCCGTTGTAGTCGGCTGCCACATTGAGCACGTAGCCCAGTTCCGGCTCATTCTGGACGGGGAAATTATAAATTGTGATGGTCACAATTGGCTCTTTGCCGGGCTGGATGCCCGGCGGGAGCAATGCCGCGAGTTTGGCGGGGTCAGTGCGATACTTCAGCTTCAGCATCGGCCAATTGAGAATGTCGCCGGGATTGCCCTGAGGGGCTGCAGGTGTCGTCATGGTGTGTTTCCTTCATACAGGCCGTTGGAGGTGTTCCCCGGCCAAATTATCGTTATGGTTACGTCAATTATCAGGCTAGCACAGTCTGGCGTCGGCGGAATGCCTCGCCAGCAATTGTAATGTGGTGTTCATGTAGGGCTTTGACCAGCGGACGCTTTGCTTTTTTTTCTTACAAACAGTACTTTGTGCGGCTGCGTTATTTCGCCCTGACCGTGAATTGAGACCGATGCCTGTAGATACTCTGACAACAATTGAGATCACCAAGGAAGACCTGAAATTTTCCGCCGCCCACTTCACCATATTCTCTGCGACAGAGCGCGAGCGCCTGCACGGACACAATTTTCGGGTGTCGCTGGATATCACCGCAGAAGTGGGTGGCAATGGCATGTGTTTCAGCTACGTGGAAATCAAACAGCGTCTGCGCAAGCTGGTTGCACAGTACGATGAATATCTGATTCTGCCGGCGCAGTCTCCCTACCTGGATATTGTCGAAGACGGGACTAACTACCGGGTGACCTTTAACGGCGAGGTGATGACCTTTGTGCAGGCCGACACGTTGTTATTGCCAATTCGCAATACCACCGTTGAAGAATTTGCGCGCTTGTTGTTGGAGCGTTTGTTGGAAGATGGAGATTTTATTCAGGGTAATGCGGTGCGCAGCCTGATCATGAAGGTTTCCTCCGGGCCGGGGCAGTCGGGCTCTGCCAGTTGGCAGCAATAATTGAGGTAGAGATGAAAAAAATTCTGGTTATTACCGGTGGTAGCAAAGGGATTGGCCGCGCCACTATCGCACAATTTATGGAACAGGATTACCGGGTTGTGAACCTGTCGCGCAGTGCGCCCGATCTCGATGGAGTGGTGCAGATTACCGCTGACATGGTCAACCCGGGCTGGGCGGATGCCTGCGCCGAGCCGCTGGCCGCTGAGTTGAATGCGGCAGACAGCATCTGCGTAATTCACAATGCAGCGGTGCTTAAAAAAGACAGTGTGCGTGATACCAGTGCAGACAGTCTGCAGCAGGTGTTTCAGCTGAACGTGATTGCGGCTCTGCAGCTAAACCAGCTGGTGTTGCCGCATATGAAGGGTGGCTCTTCGATTATCTATGTAGGGTCAACGCTGAGTGAGAAAGCGGTCGCGGGTAGCTGTTCCTATGTGACCTCCAAGCACGCGTTGGTTGGTCTGATGCGTGCCACCTGTCAGGATTTGGCCGGTAGTGGTATTCACACGGCGTGCGTGTGTCCGGGCTTCACCGATACCGAAATGCTGCGCGAGCATTTGGGGCATGATCCCGCGATTCTGGATGCCATTGCTGGCGGTGTTACGCAAGGGCGTTTGATTCAACCCCAGGAGATCGCCAATACGCTGTGGTTTGCAGCGCAGAACGCGGTAATTAATGGCGCTGTTTTACACGCCAATCTGGGGCAAATAGAACACTGATAAGTTGTTTGCCGCAGCGCAGGGACTTATCGGTCAATAATACCTGGCCTGACGTGCAGGCCGCAGGTCAGGCATTGATGTGTAGATACCGACGCAGGTAATGCACGGCGATATAGAGCGGTATGGTGTCGGCCAGTGCCGCACAAAACTTGAACAGATAGTTGCTGCCCATGAGTAACAGCATTTGCTGCAGGCTCATGGCTCCTGCCAGAAACGCCGCCCCAAAGGTCACGCTAATCACCATAAAAGAATCCACGCCCTGGCTGATTATCGTGCTGAAATTGTTACGCAGCCAAAGATGCTTGCCGTGGGTGAGTCTTTTCCAGAAATGGTACAGGTGTACGTCGCAGTACTGTGCTGCGACGTACGCCAGCATCGACGCTATGACCGCGCCGGAGGTGGTGGCGTAAATCAGAAAATACAGCTCTACTGAGCCCGTAACACTGGCTCCGCTGGGAGTGGTTACCTGCTGGGCCAGCTGCAATATTTGCCAGGGCGGCTGGGTGTCGATTGCCACGGCTGGTAGCCAGTTGCCGATGCTGAGTACGACAATAACAAAGACATTCATGATGAGGCCGACGGTGACCATAAAGTTGGCGCGTCGTTTGCCGTAGAGTTCGCTCACCAGATCTGTGCACAGAAAGGTTAGCGGATAAGGCAGTACGCCCACCGCTAATGCCATGGGCCCCAGTTGCACGAATTTGGTAATGCCGATGATATTCAGCAGGGTCATGGAGCAAAGAAAGAAACCGGCGAGCAGGAGGTAAACTTGCTCGCGGCGACGGCTAATCAGGTCGATATCATCGGTCAGTTGCACGGGTAATATCCGCTTTGTTTATGGGTTTTGTTACTGGGCTTGATTAGGCCGCGCTAATCGGGTTTTTATTGTCCGCTGTAGGTGGCGGATTCCTTATTGATAAAAGCGTTCAGGGCTAGGCCGTGGTCTTCGCTGTAGTGGCAGGCTGCCTGCACGCTGGCACAGTGGTCCAGGAAATCGTTCAGTTCCTGGCGCTGGGCAATTTTCATCAAACGCTTGCTCGCTCTGAGAGCCTGAGGTGGTTGCTTGGCAAAACTCTGAGCCAGAGCCTCGGCTTTTGCCAGCAGTTCGCTGCTGTCTACCAGCTCCAGTAAGAGGCCGAGTTTCATCGCTTCTTCAGCATCTATGAGACGACCGGAAAAGGTGAGTTCAGCCGCGCGTTGATAGCCCACAAGGCGTTGCAGAAACCAAGCCCCACCGTCGCCGGGAATGATGCCGAGATTGATAAAGGTTTCACCAAAGCGGGTGTGTTCGCAGCCAAGGCGAATGTCACACATGCAGGCCAGATCAAATCCGGCGCCAACGGCAGCGCCGTTGACGGCGGCAATCAAAGGAAGCTCGGCATGAAACACGGCGCGGCTCATACGTTGAATGCCGCGGCGGTAACTATCGGAGATCTGCATCGGACTGCCACCGAACATGCCGGTTTTGTCCGCCATCTCTTTTATGTTGCCGCCGGAGCTGAAGCCCTTGCCGGCGCCAGTGATGATCAGGCAATTCAAGTCGCTGTGGTTGGCCCACTCAATGGCGGCACAGATATCGTCAACCAGCGCGGTGCCGGTCAGCGCGTTGCGCACATCGTCGCGTTCAAAAGTCAGCACGGCATAGCGGTCTTCAAGACGCAGGGTGGCATCGGTGAGTTGGGGTAGCGACATGGGTACCTCTGGCTAGTGTGGGTTTGCTTGGGGGTCAGTTTAACGCAATCAGCTGCTTCGGTAATTCGGCGAGCCACTGCTGTTGCGTGCGGCGTGCAGTGTGCGCTTCTTCAAGGCTCACCGCGCGAAAGCTTACTTCAGCACCGGGGGGGAGTTGGGCCAGTTCTGATAGATCGGTGGAGATGACCGTGGCTATTTTCGGGTAGCCGCCAGTGGTAGGGCAGTCGGCCATCAAGATCAGAGGGTGGCCGCTGGCGGGCACCTGAATACACCCGGGCACCACCGGATCTGACACGATATTGCCATCGCCGATATATTCAATGCGGTGACCGGTCAACCGGTAGCCAACACTGTCGGAATCTTTATCGATACGGAAGGCCGCGCTTTCTAAAAATGTGGAAATGCCGTCGTCAGTAAAGCGGTCGGCCTGTGGCCCAAGAATGACACGAAACAGCCGCCGGGACTTTGGAAACGCGGAATAGGGGAGCGATAGCTCGGTTCGTTTCGGTGCCTCTTTTGTCACGCATTCGAGCTCCTGGCCACCTTCCAGTGCGGCACCATCAACGCCACCCAGCGCGGAGCGGGTGTGGGTGGCGCAGCTTCCCAGCACTGGCTCGAGCACAAATCCGCCCTCTACAGCGAGATACCCACGTATGCGCTTGCGTGCACCGCCGATACTGAGGATGTCGCCTTTGCGCAGATGCAGGCTGGTAGACATGGGAGCAGGCATGCCGTTGAGGGCAAACTGAAAGTCGCCACCGTGAAAGGCGCAGCGAAGTGATTCGCTGGTAACGCGAAAGTCGGCACCGCCCACACTGAATTCGATGCAGGGGGTATTGAACGGGTTGCCTACCAGGCAGTTGGCAACCTGCAGTGCAACCGGGTCCATCGCACCGCTGCGAGTTACACCATAGCGGCGGTAGCCGACCCGTCCAAGATCCTGAATAGTTGTGCCGGCAGTGGCCTGCAGTACCAGAAGTCCGTGTGTCATGCGGGTTCCCCCATCGCAACGCGTTCGGCAACCCAGTCGCCTTTCTCCACGGCTTTGGTCATTCGTTTGAATTCATGAGTATTGACCGGATGAAACTGTACTTCGTCGCCCGCAGTAATTAGAAAGGGCGGATCACGATCCGGTGCGTAGGTCGCAACCGGCGTCTGCCCGAGCAATTGCCAGCCACTGGGCATCGCCACGCCGGCAATCAGCGCTTGCATGCCGCCAACGGAAATACTGCCTGAGGGTGTGTGCAGGCGCGGGTTCTCCCGGCGTGGTGTGTGCAGTTGCTCGGGCAGGCCGCCGAGATAAGTATAGCCGGGAGCAAAACCGATCATGTAGACACGGTAGCGGGGTTTGCTGTGTAAGCGGATGATTTCGGCGGTGGTCAGGTGGTGGTATTCGGCGACGAAGTCTAAATCGACACCGTGTTTGCCACCATAGCAGACTGGAATCTGCCACAGCCAGCTTTCCCGTGACATAGACAGCTCGTTCAGTTGAATGGTGCTGACGGTTTCTTGCAGAGCTGCAAACGACACAACGTCCGGATTATAGTGCAGTAGCAATGATGCATACGCCGGAGTGGTTTCCACCACGCCGTTTATCGCCAGCTTGCGAATATGGGATTCCAGTTGTAGTACCGCTTCATTGATTGCAGGATCAATGCCGCTGCCAAGCTCTATCAGCATAGCGTCGTCGCCAACCGGAGAGTAACAGGGGGTGGTATAGCGTTGTGCTGTCTGACTCATGATTCAGGGGGCTCCTTGCCCGCATGTAGCGTATTCAATGCTCGACAAACGGGCGCACCTTTGCGCCACTATCTTCGAGCACCTTGCGGATTTTTTCTGCCAGCGACAGGGCGTTTGGTGTATCGCCATGCACGCAGATTGAATCAAAGGCAATTGGGATTTCCCGCTTCGTATACGTCACCAATATTCCGCGATCCAGTGCCGTTAACAGCCGTTGGACGATTTCCTTTTCATCGTGCAGCACGCTGTCCGGCTTAGAGCGCGCCACCAGTTGGCCGTTATCATCATACGCCCGGTCGGCGAAAAACTGGGTGACCACCGGCCGATGGCGTTGCTGTGCGATACGCTGGGCTGCCGAGTTTGTCAGCGTCATCAGCGCCAGCGGTCGCTGTGCCATCGCATCCAGTAGCAGGGTGGCCGCCTTTTCGTCGGCATCGGTCAGGTTGCCAAGGGCGCCGTGCGCACGCACATGACTCAGTGGATAGTTAATCGCGTCCGCCATTTCTGCCAGGGACTCAATTTGTTGCTGCACCAGGCTGACCATGGCGTGATCAGAAAGACTATGCGGTCTGCGGCCAAAGCCTTCTCTGTCTTGATAGCCAGGGTGTGCGCCAGCGGCGACGCCTCGCTGTTTGGCGAGCATCAGGGTGTGTTGCATGGTTTGCGGATCGCCGGCGTGGGCACCGCAGGCTATATTGGCGCTGGTTACAATGTTCAGCAGTTCGGCGTCAGACCCCATGCCTTCGCCGAGGTCGCAATTGATATCAATAATACTTGTCACGTCTGATAAGCAGAGACTGCCAAGTTCAGGGAATTTATGAAAATTTACCATAGCTGACGCGTCCACCCCACCGTTTGTACCGAAGAATTTCTACCAAGCGTTGATCGGACGCTGTACAACTGGCGTACAACGGAGCAGTTTCACCCTATCCAGAGTTTCCGCTGGGGCCTCGCGCCCCTCTTTTTCATTATCAATGCCTTCTGTCTACACTGTTAGCACGAGCAGACAGTGTTAAGTTTGTTGCGGGGGTAGTGATGGGCAGTGTTGCAATTGTTTCTCATGAAGCGTGTCTCGATCACAGCATGGGTTCCCGGCATCCAGAGGCACCGGCACGGTTGCGCGCCATTGTGAATCATCTAAAGGGCAGCGAGCTGGGCGATAGCCTGCGCTGGGAGCAACCTCCTGCGTCGCTGCGTGCACCGGTGCGAGCGCTGTGGTCGCAGGTGCATTCCCCCTCGCTAGTGCACACATTAACAGAGAGTGTGCCATCGCACGGCTTGACGTGGCTGGACGCGGACACCGCCCTATGCTGCGACACACTCAAGGCGGCGGAGTATGCTGGTGCAGCGGTATTACACGCAGTTGATCTGGTGTCTGCAGGCACTGTGGGCGCTGGGTTCTGCGCAGTTCGCCCACCGGGGCATCACGCCGAATATGACTCCGCCATGGGCTTTTGTTTTATTAACAATGCAGCACTAGCAGCTGCCTACCTGCGTGAACGCTATGCCGTGCAGCGTATCGCTATCTTGGATTTTGACGTACATCATGGCAATGGCACCTTTGATATCTTTTGTAACGACCCGGATACGCTGGTGTGTTCGAGCTATCAGCACCCATTTTATCCCGGGCGGCGGCTTGATTTGGATGCTGGCAATCTGATCTATACCCCGCTGGAGGCGGGTACTCGTGGAGCGGTAGCCCTGCGTGAAATGGAGCGGGTGTGGCTGCCGGCCCTTGCGGCCCATCGGCCGCAGTGGATTATCTTTTCGGCCGGCTTTGATGCGCACAAGGATGATCCCTTGGGTGGTTTGCACTGGGATAGCCAGGATTTTGGCGAGTTGACGCGGCTTCTATTGGGTTTTACAGGAGAGCCAAAGTGTCAGGTGCTTTCATTGCTTGAGGGGGGCTATAACCAAGCGGTACTTGGCGAGAGCGTTGAGTCGCATCTGGTCGCGTTGGCTGATGTTTGCGCAAGCACCTGAGTTTGCGGCTAAACTTACTCAGTACAATCACGGATTACGAAAATTGATAGGTCGACACACACTGTGTCAAACCGTCTGACATTAGGTCGAAAACGTTGCTGTCAAATAGCTCGCGGTGCTGCCGTAAAACTCTTGTGCCCGATCTGGGTAAGTCGTCGTTCCGGAAAGGTCTAATCTGCTCAGTGATAGGTTTTTCTGTTTTGTCGCCATTGCCTGTGACGGCAGGACATCACCGGATAGCAAGTGGGGCATCTTTGGATGCGCTTGCCGAGCTTTCCCTTGAAAAGCTCATGGAAATCGATGTCTTTTCTGTGAGTAAATCCAGTGAGCCGTGGCGTAAAGCAGCGGCTGCAATTCATGTGCTTACCGGCGACGACATCCTTCGCTCCGGAGTCACCAGTTTGCCTGACGCTTTGCGGTTGATACCGGGCGTGACCGTCGCGCAGATCAATGCTCACACCTGGGCGGTGACTGCTCGTGGATTCAATTCAACTCTGGCTGACAAGCTGGAAGTGTTGATGGATGGTCGCAGTCTTTACACACCGTTGTTTTCAGGCGTGTATTGGCAGAAGCACAACGTACCGCTGACGGATATTGAGCGCATAGAAGTTATTCGTGGTCCGGGTGCCGCGCTGTGGGGTGCCAATGCGGTGAACGGTGTTATCAATATCGTGACCAAATCAGCAAACGACACCATTGGCCATTCATTGACCGCGACGATGGCGAATACCGGTGATAGCACGAC
The DNA here is from genome assembly GCF_057445395.1 of Litorivivens sp. Taxonomy (NCBI): domain Bacteria; kingdom Pseudomonadati; phylum Pseudomonadota; class Gammaproteobacteria; genus Litorivivens; species Litorivivens sp. The sequence continues at coordinate 12,786 of NZ_JBVBUV010000032.1, read as the reverse complement.
CTCAGTGCGCGGTGGTTACGCCTTGGAAAACGGTGCTGTCCGCGGTTATGTTCGCACTGATAAGGTAGACGATTATCGCGAGCGAACAGGTGTGGTGGCCGATGATTCCTATCGGTCGTCACGGGCCGGCTTTCGTGCTGACTTTAACATTGTCGGTGAATCGACACTGGCGTTGTGGGGGGAGACCTACCGCGATAGAGTTGATCGGGTGGGGGGGCGTGACGAAGAGCAAGCAAACGATTTCCTGATGGCGCGGTATGCGGTGGCAGAGCAGGGGCGGGAGCGATATGAAATCAGTGCCTTTATAGAAAAGAGCGAATACGATATTCCCGGACTCTTTACCGAGCAGCGTGAAACCTTTGAAACCGAGGCCAGAGGCTATTTTTATCCGGGCGAACGGCATGTACTGGTGGTCGGCGGCGGCTACCAAGTTACCCGCGACGACATCGACTCACCGAATCTGAATTCGCTGGGGTTTGTGCCTGCCGAGGCCACCGATGAAACGCTGGATATCTATATTCAGGATACCTACGATCTCATTGCGGAGCGACTCAAGCTGACAGCGGGCGTTAAAGCAGAGCGAAATGACTATTCAGGCTTGGAGGTGCAGCCTTCGCTGCGCATGGCTTGGACCCCCGATTCCGACACGACCTGGTGGGCGGCGGTATCACGTGCTGTGCGTATTCCTACGCGATTAGATGAAGACTTTGTCATTTACGCGCCCGCGCCCGCGCCTGCTGGCATAGCCATCATTCGCGGTAGTGACGAATTTGACGCTGAAGAACTCGTCGCGTGGGAATTTGGTTACAGAAAGAGCTTTTCTGTGCGAAGTAATATTGATATTGCTGTGTTTTATAACGAATACGACAAATTACGAGGTGTTGATAGCGCTTCGTTCCCGGCGTTAATTTCCAATGAAGGTGAAGGGCACAGTAGCGGCGTCGAAGTCGTCTACAACTGGCAACCCCACGAACAATTGCTGGCACAGGCGGCGTATAGCTATAACCATATCGATTTTGAGGCAGAACGTGGCAGCACTGACACCAGTATCGCCAATGCCAACCGCAATGATCCCCGTCATCAGGGGCTGCTACGCGTGAGTTGGGCCATCTCACCGACTTGGAACCTGGATGTGCGGTACCGTAACGTCAGTCATCTCCCTGATTTGGCGATTGACGGCTACGATGCAATTGATGCAAGCCTGCAGTGGCAGGCAAGTCCGGATTTATCACTTGGTCTGACTGGACGCAATCTATTTGATGGTCAGCATGCCGAGTTCGCAGCGGATAATCGAATTGTAGAAATACCACGCAGTATCCAGTTTCAGGCGACATGGAATTTTTGATGAGATGCTATAGTTGCCTACACAGAATGTTCAAGAGACGGCGCATGCTCGGTGTGCTGGTCGTCTTGCTGCTGGCCGGTCAACCTGCCCATTCGGAAGATATGGTTATTGGCGTGAAGGCGGCGTTTTTGTACAACTTCACCAAATTCATACAGTGGCCGGCCGTATCGTTTGACGCAGACAGCGATAGCCTCAATCTTTGTGTTACCGCAGATTTACAAGATGCCAATGTTGTGCGGCAGGTGGTGAGAGGCAAGAGTACGCAAAACAGGGCGATCGACTTTTACTATGTGACGGACCGTCGCGCATTGGCGCAGTGTCATTTGTGGTACGTCAGTAAGGAGGCTGCGCAGCGCAACCCAGATTGGTTTGACGAGGCTCGCCAGTATCCCCTGGTGGTAGTGGGTGAGGGTGATCGGTTTATTGACGAAAACGGCATGATTGGCTTGATGATTGTCGACGGCCGTATACGTTTCGCGGTTAATGAGCGACGGGCAAGCACCTCAAGCATTCACATCAGTAGCAAGTTGTTATCGCTCGCGCAACGAGTTGTGAGGTGACACTGTGCGAGTGTTAGATCGTCTCAGTGTATTGCCCATAAGCCGAAAAATTCTATTGGCCATTATTGTTACTAGCATGGTCGTTGTGGTGTTGATTACGTCAGTGAATGTTGTTTATGGCTGGTTTGATCTCAAGGCGCGCGCAAAGAATGAATTGTCGGCCACTGCCAGTATTTTTGCCAATAACGTATCGGCGGCCTTGACGTTCCGCGACGAACTTGCTGCTGAGCAGTTGCTGGAATCGCTTAAAGCGATGCCGCAGTTGGACCAAGCCTGTATTTACGAGCGCGCCGAATTGAACTTTCCTCTTTTTGCACAGTATCGTGCTTTAAATCCTTCCAATCCGTGCCCTCCGGTACTGGATAAAGTGCCTGAGCAAATGCCTGGATATATTCTCGAGACCCAAGAGGTCGTAGCCGGTGACGAGCGCGTGGGATACGTCTTTCTAAGCCGTTCAACGGCCGACCTGTCGGCGGCAATGCGTACCACCAGTACAATATCTCTAGGCATGGTTGTAGTTAGTTGCTTTATCGCCGTGGTGTTTTCCACGTTTTTTCGTCGCTTGATTGAAGATCCCATACATCGTCTTGTCGCAGTTACCCGGGAGGTGTCGTCTGGCGGCGATTTTGGCATTCGAGCTGAGAAATTCGCTGGCGATGAGATCGGCACGCTCTTTGACAGTTTCAATGCCATGCTTGAACAGATTCAGACTCGAGATGATGATCTGAAAAAAGCCCGTCTAGAGCTCGAGCAGCGGGTGGCTGAAACCGAGCAGGCCAATGCGACATTGAACGCGACCTTGACGCGGTTGAAGGAAACACAGGATCAATTGGTTCACCAGGAAAAAATGGCGTCGCTGGGTAGTCTGGTGGCTGGTGTCGCTCATGAAATAAACACCCCGATCGGTGTCGGCGTGACTGCAGCCTCGACCCTGCAGGGTGCAACCGAGGAAACGTCTGCGGCCTATGAGAATGGCAAGCTCACGGACAGTGGATTACGCAAGTTTATGGGCACAGCGACGCAATCAGCCAGCATTTTGCTAACTAACCTCAACCGCGCTGCGAGTCTGATTCAGAGTTTTAAACAAGTAGCGGTCGATCAGACCAGCAGTGAAGTACGAACTTTCAACCTGAGAGACTATCTCGACGAGGTCTTTCTGAGTTTGCGGCCGAAGCTCAAGAAGACTCACCTTGAGGTCTCGTTGAATGTGCCCGAAGAGCTCAATTTATATAGCTATCCGGGGGCGTTATCTCAAATCGTCACCAACTTTGTCATGAATTCACTGGTTCATGGCTATCCGGATAGCACGTCAGGTGAATTGTCTGTAGTGGTGGAAGATCTGGGTGAAGAAATTATTCTGCACTATCGTGATGATGGTGTCGGTATCAATACTACGGATCTGCAACGCGTATTCGACCCGTTTTTTACCACGCGGCGTGGCGCCGGCGGCAGCGGGCTGGGTATGCATATCGTTTACAATCTTGTCACCCAGCAGTTGAACGGCATTATCAAATTGGAGAGTGAGCCCGGTAAGGGCGTTCACGCCATGATACGCATGCCGAAAACGGTATCTGTGAAGGAGGCTGCTGTATGAGTAGTAGCGATGCACTCCGACTGGCCAGTGATGACCGGGGTAGGGACGGAGATGTGCCAACTCGACCCTGGCATCTTCTGGTCGTAGATGATGATGAGGAAATCCACACAGTTACGCGTTTGGCAATGCATGGTTTCGAATGCTGCGGGCGTCCGCTGGAGATCCATTCGGCGTACAGCGGCGCGGAGGCGATTGACATGCTTCGGCAACGCGATGACATTGCGCTGATCCTCCTGGATGTTGTCATGGAGACAGAAACCGCCGGACTGGATTGTGTCCACAAGATCCGCAATGAGCTTGGCAATCAGTTTGTGCGAATCGTATTGCGCACTGGGCAACCGGGACAGGCGCCCGAATACAAGGTCATTACTGAATACGATATCAATGACTACAAGGAAAAGACCGAACTTACCCGCCAAAAGCTTTTTACCTGCGTCTACACCAGCTTGACCAGTTATCGCGATCTGGTTGCGCTGGACCGCAATCGCAAGGGCCTTGTCAAGGTCATAGACTCATCGGCAGATCTGTTTGACCGCGATACCTTCGACGGCTTTGCTCAAGGTGTCATAGAGCAGTTGGCTGCCTTGCTTTATCTTGAGCAGGATTTTCTGGTCTTAAGTAGCTCGGGGCTGGCACTTGAAAAGCCCAATGGTCACATTCAGGTGGTAGCATCGACCGGACAGTTCGCGGGTGTTCAGGATGAAGTCGATCTGGACGACAAACATCCGCTGGTTCGACAGCGGATTGAAGACGCGATGAAGAATGAATATGAACAGGTATTTGGTGCCGATTATTTTGTAGCCTGTTATAACGCCGATGGGGCGGCACGGAATATCTTGTATATTACCGGCGAGCACCCCATCGATACTGCCGATCGCACGATTGTAGAGTTATTCGCGCGCAATGTTGCTATCGCACACCATAAATTGCTTTTAATAGAGCGCTATCAGGAACTTCTCAATGAATGATTTACTGCGTCTAGCGCCTGAGTCAGACGTTGTTCCTCAGTCGCCGGATGCGGAGCCCTGGAAAGTTCTGGTAGTCGACGATGAAGACGAAGTTCACCGTATAACCTACCTTGCCTTGTCAGATTTCTCCGTGGCGGATAGAAAGCTCGAATTTATCAGTGCGTATTCGGCCGCGCAGGCGCGTGAGAAAATCGTGGAGCACACGGACATCGCGCTTATTCTGCTCGATGTGGTGATGGAAACGGATGATGCCGGGCTTCAGTTTGCGCGGTTTGTTAGGCAGGAACTGGGAAACAGCTTTGTACGTATTATACTGCGCACAGGGCAACCGGGCATGGCGCCTGAACGTCAGGTTTTGAAAGTATATGACATCAACGACTATCGAGCGAAGACGGAGCTTACCCAAGATCGCTTGTACTCAGTGGTATATACAGCACTGGCCTCGTATCGGGACATGATGGCGCTGGCACGCAGCAGACAGCAACTGGTTGGTGTCGTCGACGAGCTGGAAACCCTGTCTGAAATTACTTCATCGCGCTATCTCAGAGCAGCGGCTGAGATAGTGGCTCTGTCGCAGAATCTGGCGCAGGAACTGGATGCGCAGCTGTCGACGTCGCAGCGCGAACAGTCGAAAATGCTGGTTGATAAGGCTCTTGACCTGCATCAAAACATTCATGAACTCGCTCGGTACGTGCAAAGCGGAAAATACAACGAGTTGCGCACACCACTTTCTTTGCGCGATGTTTTTGAACAGGTTTGTAAAAGCTTTTCCAGTGAACTGGAAGAGATTGGCGCGGAGATAACGGCAACACCGCTGCCGACGGTTGTCGGATCTCGGCGGCAGCTCAAGCAATTGTTTCACCACCTTCTGTCTAATGCCATTAAGTTTCGAAGCAACCGGCCTTTACAGGTTGATGTGAGTGCGGTGCGCGATCACGATGTGTGGCGCATCACTTTCGCTGACAACGGCGCTGGCATGCACGAGGCCGAGAGCAGTCAGGTGTTCTCCCTGTTCAAACGTGAAAATTGCAAGAGTATGCCGGCAGGCAGTGGTATTGGTCTGAATATCTGCCGCAAGATCGTGCGCTGGCACGGTGGCGACATCACCGTCGACAGTGAGCACGGTGTTGGTACATCTGTCAGGCTTACACTGCCTGTGGTTGCGTAAATGAATAAAGCGATGAACGCAGGGGAAGTTCAGCGAACTGCGTTTTTTGCGCAACTGGACCGCATTCTACGTGCCACAACGTTCGGAACAAAAACGCACTGTGTCATCGTGCTGGATATTGATCGCTTTCGTTTGGTCAACCAGGTATACGGTGAGCGGGGCGGCGCCCGGTGTTTGCATCACGTCTGGCAGGTGTTGACCTCACAGCTGTTGGAGGGAGACACCCTGTATTATCTGGGGGAAGATGCGTTTGCAATACTGTGCCCCTATCGATCTGCCGGTGAAATAATTACGTTTGCGCAGTCTTTGCTGACGGCGGTGGCAAAAAAAACGTGGCAGTGTGATCAGGTATCAGTGCCGCTAACATTATCGGCGGGAATTGCCCAGTCAGAGGATTCCGATAAGCGCGGCGATACTGTTTTTGCCCGAGCAGAATATGCCCTTTATCGTGCAAAGGCTGCTGGCGGCAATGAGGTTGAAAGCCAGCTCTCCGCTGTGGATGGTGGCGAGGAGGAGAGCGCGTCACTCTGGCCAGAACGTTTTCACCATGCTTTTCTGCATGATGGTTTCCAGGTTGATATCGATTCGCTGGAAATGGCCGGTGACAATCCGTTCTACATGGTTCGAACTTTTCTGATGGTGGGTAAACAGCGCGTTGCCCTGGAGACAATTCGCGACGATATTCGAGCCATGGACTTGCTGCTATCTGTTGATCGTTGGGTTATGTATAAATTATTTGAGAATCCAGTGGCTAATGTTAGTGGTGATGTTTGCGCCAATGTGATTCTACCCGTGAGTGCTGCATCGGTGCAGGCGCGTCAATTTATCAGAAATCTGGAACGGCAGTTAAAAGCAACAGATTTTCCGCCCCAGCGGCTCTGGCTGGCCGTGTCTGAATTGGATTTCCCGGTGTCTACAGCTCAACTCGATCAATTTTTGACGCAAGTCACTGCGTTGGGATGCCGCACCCTGTTGACAGATTTTGGCTGCGGGACTGGCAGTCTGGTTGCGCTGTTTGACCATACCGTAGAGGCAATCAGTCCTTTCCCCACGCTGGCCCAGCGCTCTTCCGAGGAGGTTGAGAGTGTCGTGACGGCGCTAAAGCTACTGTGCCAGCGCAGCGGAAAGCTGTTGTTCGATACACCGCTATAAGATGTGTCGCGGTCAGGCGGCTGCCAATGCCTGTCGTTGTTCTGCCCTTAGCGCGTAGAGCATGGTTTCGGCATCAGTAATGCGTTTCACCCGCTGCAGTAGGTCAGCAGCTTCCTGGTAGTGCAATTTCAGGTAGGCCAACCATTGTTTCAGCGGCGAGCAGGCGTGTCGAGGAACGCATTCGAGCTGGAGTTCACGCTGAAATCGTATCAGTTTTTCTACTGTGTCACGCCAGTGCATGGCGCTTGTTACATGCCCTTTCAACAGGCTGGCTAGCCCGGGCTGGGCCAGCAGTCCGCGGCCGATCATCACATCGTCACAACCGCTCACCGTTCGACAGCGGTGGTAATCCTGTTCTGACCATATTTCGCCATTGGCAACAATAGGAATGCCTACGTGTTCCCGCACGGTGGCTATGGCGCCCCAGTGTGCGGGCGGTTTGTAGCCTTGGGCTTTGGTGCGGGCATGGATGATCAGTTCGCTGGCGCCCGCCTGAGTAACCGCATGAGCAACATCCAGAAGCGGGGAACTGTCTTCATAGCCGAGCCTGATTTTAACGGTTAGTGGTATCGACTGCGGCAGACTGCTGCGAATGGTGGCGACAATGTCATGGATCAGCATTGGCTCATCGAGAAGGATTGAGCCGCCTCGGTGTTTGTTAACTGTTTTTGCCGGACAGCCGAAATTCAGGTCAATGCCGGCAGCCCCCAGTTGTGCTGCACGCGCAGCATTGTCGGCCATACAGTTGGCTTCACTGCCCAATAGCTGCAGATACACTGGTGTTCCCGCAGGTGTTGTGCTGCCGTGGTGTAGTTCCGGACAGTAGCGATAGAACACCCGCGGTGGCAGCAATTGCCGGGTAACGCGCACAAACTCGGTGACGCATCGGTCTATCCCGCCGACCTCTGTCAGCAGGGCGCGCATACGGGCGTTGACGACGCCTTCCATGGGAGCGAGATAGATTTTCATGGCTTGTAGGGGATATCTGGAGTGGTAGTTTGCAGGGTTTCAGGGCGCGCAGTATAGCCCGATGGCTGGCTTGAACAAAACCCGCGTAAATAGTGTCAGTTGCCGCTCCAAGTTGTTCTCGGTAGAGTGAGTTGTCAAAGGCGATAATCCAATATTGGTCTTCGGGTAGCTATCTGAAGCAGGGAGTGGGGCTGTGGCGACAAGTCTATTGGCCGGCGGGCTGGAACTGATGGTATTTGGTATGGGCACAGTATTTGTGTTCCTGACAGTTCTGGTTCTGGTGACAGCGACCATGTCGCGACTGGTGCAGCATTTCAGCCCTGAGCAGGCTCCGCCCAATACGCCGTCGCCAGAGCCTTCCCCGGAAACACTTGCAGTTATTTCAGCGGCGATCCATAAGCATCGTCAGGTACAACGTTCTTCTCATTGATCAGGGATTTTCCTCATGACAGTGAATAAACGCCCCCTGGGTATTACCGACGTGGTATTGCGTGACGCCCATCAATCACTTCTGGCTACCCGCTTTCGGCTGGATGACATGCTGCCCATCGCAGAAAAACTCGATCAGGTTGGCTATTGGTCTCTGGAATCATGGGGTGGCGCCACCTTTGATGCCTGTATCCGCTATCTTGGCGAAGACCCCTGGGAGCGCATCCGGGAGCTGAAAAAGGCGATGCCCAATACGCCGCAGCAGATGCTTTTTCGTGGGCAAAATATTCTTGGGTATCGCCACTATGCCGACGATGTGGTGTCGCGATTTGTGGACCGGGCTGCCGACAATGGTGTCGATGTATTCCGCGTGTTTGATGCCATGAATGACCCGCGTAATCTGGAGACCGCACTGACCGCAGTGCGCAAAGTTGGCAAGCACGCCCAAGGTACCATTGCCTACACCCTGAGCCCGGTACACACCATTGAGAGCTGGGTAGCGCTGGCCAAAACGATCGCATCGATGGGGGCGGACTCCATCGCCATTAAGGATATGGCGGGTTTGCTCAAACCCTCTATGGCCTACGAACTGGTTTACCGCCTTAAGAAGGAATTGAAGGTGCCGGTGCATCTGCATTGTCATGCAACCACCGGCCTGTCGACCGCAACCGCCCTGAAAGCGATAGAAGCGGGCATTGATAATATCGACACCTCAATATCATCAATGAGCATGACCTACGGACATTCGCCTACGGAGTCCGTGGTGGCCATGCTGCAGGAAACAGATCGTGATACGGGCCTGGATTTGCATTTGCTGGAGGAAATTGCAGCGTATTTTCGTACGGTGCGCAAAAAGTACGCCAAATTCGAAGGTTCACTGCGCGGTGTCGATTCGCGGATACTGGTCGCTCAGGTTCCGGGCGGTATGCTGACAAACATGGAGAATCAGTTGCGTGAGCAGGGTGCTGCCGAGCGATTGGATGAGGTGTTACAGGAAATTCCTGCGGTGCGCGAAGATCTGGGATATATCCCTTTGGTGACCCCCACCTCACAGATTGTCGGCACTCAGGCCGTTATCAATGTGCTAACCGGTGAGCGTTATAAGTCTATCTCAAAAGAAACCGCCGGCGTGCTTAAGGGAGAGTACGGTGCTACACCTGCACCCGTGAACAAGGCCCTGCAGGCGGAAGTGCTTGGGGGGGCGGAGCCGGTAACTTGTCGACCAGCAGATTTGCTGGCACCCGAAGTGGAAAAACTTACGTTAGAACTGCGGGAACTGGCAAAGGATAAATCGATTCGTTTGGAACAGGGTGAGCGTGAAATTGATGATGTGCTGACCTACGCGCTATTCCCACAGATTGGCCTGAAATTTCTGCAAAATCGCGGTAACCCCGAGGCCTTTGAGCCGGCACCAGATGCCCAAAAAAACGAGCCTGATAAACCTGCGGTGAAGCCGGCGTCTGAGCCGGGGGTGTATACGGTAACGGTGTCGGGCAAGCGTTATGTGGTGGAGGTGGAAGAAGGTGGCGAAGTCAGTGCGGTCTCCGCCGCAAGCAATACCCAACCACCGCCGGCGGCCGGGGGCGCCCCTATCAATGCGCCGTTGGCGGGCAATATATTCAAAGTGAATGTCGGAGCCGGTGACCGAGTAACAGAAGGCGATGTGTTAATAATTCTGGAAGCCATGAAGATGGAGACAGAAGTGCGCGCACCGCGCTCAGGTATTATTGCGGCTGTCAAAGTAAGTGTTGGTGACAGTGTTTCGGTTGGCGATGTGCTGCTGGACCTGAGCTGATATGGATAACCTGTTGCGACTCTGGCTCGACTCCGGGCTGGCTAACATGACGCTGGGGCAGGCGGTGATGATCGCGATCTGCCTGCTTCTACTGTATTTGGCTATCAATCGTGGCTTTGAACCCCTGCTATTGGTGCCTATTGGTTTTGGTGGCGTTCTCGCTAATATTCCGGCGGCGGGGCTGGCCTACTCAGCGCTGGAAAATGCGGTGTGGGCTGCTGATCCGCAGATGCTGGCGGCACTGGCTGAGCTGCTGCAGGTGCACGATATTGGTGGCAAATCCTTGCTCAATGCCTGGGCTAGTGCGGACTATGCCGTGAAGCAGGCAGCCACCCAGCTCGCTCTGGATGCCGGCTACCATAATGGCATGCTCTACAACTTCTACGAGGTGGCTATCGGCAGCAGTGCAGCTCCGTTGATTATCTTTATGGGGGTGGGAGCGATGACAGATTTCGGGCCCCTGTTAGCCAATCCGAAGACGCTGTTTCTGGGGGCTGCAGCGCAGTTTGGTATTTTTGCGACGGTATTGGGTGCGGTTGGATTAAGTGCTCTTGGTTGGATGGACTTTTCACTGGCCGATGCAGCTGCCATTGGCATTATCGGTGGAGCCGATGGCCCGACTGCCATATATGTTGCCAGTATGCTGGCGCCGGACCTGCTCGGTGCAATCGCTGTTGCGGCTTATTCTTATATGGCGCTGGTGCCGCTGATTCAACCGCCCATTATCAGGGCCTTGACCACCCTTGAAGAACGCAAAATCGAGATGGTACAGCTGCGCACGGTGAGTAAGCGGGAGAAAATTTTCTTCCCGTTGTTGCTGCTGTTGTTGGTGGCCATGCTGTTGCCGGATGCAGCGCCGTTGTTGGGTATGTTCTGTTTTGGCAACCTGATGCGTGAATGTTCCGTGGTGGATCGTTTGTCCGATACCGCTCAGAATGCGCTGATCAATATCACGACGATTTTTCTCGGGCTATCAGTAGGCTCCAAGTTAAGTGCTGATAAGTTTCTGGATTTAAATACGCTGGGTATTCTGCTGTTGGGCGTGATCGCGTTCTGTATTGGTACTGCGGCAGGGGTGCTAATGGCAAAATTAATGAATGCGCTCAGTAAAGAGCCGATAAACCCACTGATCGGTTCGGCCGGGGTGTCGGCGGTACCGATGGCTGCCAGGGTGTCCAATAAAATGGGGCTCGAGGCAAACCCGCATAATTTCCTGCTGATGCATGCCATGGGCCCCAATGTCGCTGGGGTTATCGGCTCAGCGGTGGCAGCAGGGGTCATGATAACCCTGGTGGGTGGCTAACTACCGCTGGCGGCGTAAGACATTTACACTGCCAGTGGCAGGACAGTAGCTGGAGTGAAAGTAGATTGAGTAGTCGGCAGCATGTGGCGCTGGCAGTTATTTGGCTGGCCATTCTCAGCGGCAGTCTGGTGGCGTCGTTTGAACGCACGGAGCAGCGTGGCAGTACCCTGTCGCCGGGCGGCGCGCCGCTAACGGAGACTGACGACGCGTTTTTCGCCGACGATGCGGATTTCACATTTATGGATGACACCGCTGGGCAGGACGCCATTGCCCCGCAATTGTTGGGTATTGATGAGTATGACGAGCAGCCGCGCGCGCGTATTCGCGAAGGCCGGCAGCTAGCGGTCTTTGATGCAGGCGATGTTCTGCCGCAGAGCCAGGCGCGGGTAACGGCGATTTTGGACAACGCGGTGTTGATCAATAGCGATGGCGCCTATCATCTGCTGTGCTGTGTGCAGCCTTCCGGTCAAAAGCGCGAGGCAGTTGTGCCTGGAACCACCTTGGTGGATCTGCGGCGTAATCGGGAGGTCACGCAGGTGGCGCGCGCTTACCACTCACGACTTTACATCAATCCCCTGTCACTCATGGGGCGGGTAAAGGTTGTGCAGGCTACAATCTCCGGAAGGCTTGCTTACAAAGTTTACCCTGGCACGGATAAGCGCGCTTTTGCGCTATTTGGCCTGCGCCCGGGCGATGAGTTGATTGCTGTCAATGGTGTAGCACTGGCGTCCGGCAAGGCGGTGCCGGTATTGTATGAACAATTGGCGGCGGCTTCCCATATTGCGCTGACTGTACAGCGCGGCGGTGAAATGCTTGTCGTACTGCTTTCCCTTAACACCTCGGTTTGAGAAGAAGATGAAAAATACTATGTATGTTGAACGCCAGTGGGGTGGCGCCCTGGTTTATGTGTTGGCGTTTGTGGTTCTTTTGATTGCTGCAGGAACATTTCTGTATCAGCGCTATGTTGCGCCTCAGGTTGGTGATGTTCGTGTGGTATTGAATGCCATCACCGGTTCTGGCATCGATACACCGGAGGAGTCGTTACTTCGCGCAACCCTTGATGTGGATTCTCGGCTGGAAGTCACCATCTTTGCAGCCGACCTGCCCAATGCGCGCTGGTTGGCAGTCTCTGAGCGCAACGACGTACTGGTTTCGCGGCCGCGTAAGGGTGATATTGTACTGTTGCAGGCCGATGCCGACGGTGACGGTCGCGCGGAGGGCCGTGTCACACTGGTCGATGGCCTGAACATGCCCCACGGTATCGCGCTGATCGACAACTGGCTGTATATCGCTGAGCAGGATGCGATTGGACGTATCCGTTTTGATCAGGCCAACGGTGTCACGGTTGGGCCTTTCCAGCGGGTGCTCAGTGGCCTGCCCGGCGGCGGTAACCATTGGGCCAAAAGTATCGCGCAGGGGCCTGATGGCTGGCTGTATTTCAATGTGGGCTCATCCTGCAATGTCTGCATTGAGGCTGACACACGCCGGGGTACCTTGATGCGC